>URIJ01000189.1 GCA_900547835.1 uncultured Collinsella sp. | reverse complement strand
CCCAGCCCCACCACTCCACCCACCATATATTGCAAAACACCACCAATCATATGTTCGAAAACACAATATGTTGTGTTTACAGCAACGGCGGGATGCCACCTGTGGCGCCCCGCCCGCGAACCTCAACCTTCAAGTTGACCTTGAGGCGATTTTTACGTCCCTTTACACACCGTTCACATCGCCCCCAAACTCCCCCACCCACGGTACACACGGCCCACCACCGCGTCGGTGTCTAGCGAAAAATGGGACGGGCCCTAGATTGCCCGTGCGCGCAAAAGTGCATCTCGGCAATCTGGGGCCCGTCCCCCTTAATATTTATAAATATGCAGGTCAGCGAGGTGCTAGCGATGTGCCAGCGGATGCGCCGCCAGATAGACCTCGGTCAGTTGCGTGCGGTCGACATGCGTGTAGACCTGCGTGGTCGAAATATCGGCATGGCCCAAAATCTCCTGCAGCACACGCAGGTCGGCACCGCCCGCGAGCATATGAGTGGCAAAGGAGTGGCGCAAGGTATGGGGATGGAGCCCCACCAGCCCCACCTGACGCCCATACCGCTCGCATATCGCATGCACGGCCTGGCGCGACAGGCGACGTCCGTTCTTATTTAAAAAGACCGCCGAGGTCTCGGTTCCGCGGGCATGGGCCGCCAAGCGAGAACGCCCCTCAGTTACATAAAGCGCCAGAGCTCGCGCCGCGCTTCCCACCAGCGGGGACAGGCGTTCCTTTGAGCCCTTACCGCGAACGAGTACAAAGCCATCGTCGATATGGATATCGCCCACATCGAGCCCAACCAGCTCACTCACACGCAAACCGCATCCGTAGAGCACTTCCAAGATGGCATGGTCGCGCAGTCCCATCTCGCCCTCGGGGAAGTCTTGATCGAGCAGCGCCGAGACATCCTCCACCGATAGATACTCCGGCAAACGCTCAGCCTTTTTAGGCAGGCGCAACGCCGCCGTCGGGTTTTGGGCCACGGCCCCATCGCGCACCAAAAAGGCATGCAGGCCCTTCACGGCAGCAAGCGCGCGCTCCACCGAGGCGTCGGAATAGCCTCCGTCGCGGCGATCGGCGACAAAGCCCTCCACGACCTGACGGGTCACCTCTTCAAAAGACACAATACCCGCCCGCTCCAGATAGGCGCAGTACGTCGTCAGGTCACGACGATAGGCCACAATCGTGTTGCGCGCCAAGCCCCGCTCGACCGCGAGGTAATCGAGATACTCCCCCGCCGCCACGGCGAGCGACGAGGGAGTAGCTTCGGTATGTTCCTTATTCGCCGGCACCCTTAGTCCGTAGCGAGGTTCATGGGCGTCACCTGCAGACGGTCGACACCCTCGTGCTGGCCGATCGAGGCGCGCACGAACTCGCGGAACAGCGGCTGCGGGTTGGTCGGGCGGCTCTTGAACTCGGGATGAGCCTGGGTTGCCACATACCACGGATGCACGTCGCGCGGCAGCTCGACCATCTCGACCAAGCGCTCGTCAGGCGACAGACCCGAGATAACCAAACCGGCGTCCTCGAGCTGGTCACGGAAGGCGTTGTTGAACTCAAAGCGGTGACGGTGACGCTCGTAGACGAGTTCCTCGCCATATGCCTCGCGAGCAAGAGTATCGGCGGCGAGCTTGCACGGATAGGCGCCCAGGCGCATGGTGCCGCCCTTCTCGGTCACGTCCTCCTGCGAGCTCATCAGATCGATGACACTATACGGGCCATCCGGATCGAACTCAGAGGAGCTGGCGCCGGCAAGGCCGACGACGTTGCGGGCGAACTCGCACACGGCGACCTGCATACCCAGGCAAATGCCCAGATACGGAATCTTGTGCTCACGGGCAAACTCGGCCGCGAGGATCTTGCCCTCCAGGGCGCGCTTGCCAAAGCCGCCGGGGACCAGGATGCCCGAGGCGTCGCCCAGAACCTCGGAGACATTCTGCTCGTCGAGGCTCTCGCCGTCGACCAGCTGGACGTCCACATGGCGATCGTAGAAGACGCCCGCATGGTGCAGGGCCTCGATAACCGACAGGTACGCATCGGGCAGCTGCGTGTACTTGCCCACGACGGCGATCTTCACCTTGTCGGCGTGATGGTTGGCGTGATTCTGTTTGCGCAGGAACTCGTTCCACTCGCTCATGTCGCGCTCACGCGGATCCAGACCCAGGCGCTCGCAAATGCGCAGGTCAAAGTCCTGCTCGGCAAGCAGCTGCGGAACATCGTAAATGCTCGCGCAGTCCTCGTTGGTAAAGACGCAATCGGTGTCGACGTCGCAGAAGCTTGCGATCTTTCCGCGGATAGCGTCATCGATATGGTGGTCGGAGCGCAGCACGATGATATCGGGCTGGATGCCAAAGCTGCGGAGCTCCTTGACGGAATGCTGCGTGGGCTTGGTCTTGACCTCATGGGCGGCGGCGATATAGGGAACGAGCGACACGTGGATGTAGCAGACGTTCTCGGGGCCGGCCTCCTTGCGGTACTGACGGATGGCCTCGACAAACGGTTGGGACTCGATGTCGCCGATCGTGCCGCCCAGCTCGGTGATGACTACATCGGAGCCGGTCTGCTCCTCGATGCGGCGGAACTTGTCCTTAATGGCATTGGTGACGTGAGGAATCACCTGCACGGTACCGCCCAAAAAGTCGCCGCGACGCTCGCGGGCGATTAGGCTTTTGTAGATGGCACCGGTCGTAAAGTTGGAATCGCGGGTCAGGTTCTCATCAATAAAGCGCTCGTAATGACCCAGGTCCAGGTCGGACTCGTAACCGTCCTCGGTAACGAAGACCTCACCATGCTGGAACGGGCTCATGGTACCGGGGTCGACGTTCAGATACGGGTCGGCCTTCTGCATCGTTACTTTGTAGCCACGCGACTTGAGCAGACGGCCCAGCGAGGCCGCGGTGATACCCTTGCCCAGGGACGAAACCACGCCACCGGTTACGAACACATGCTTGGTCATATTGAGTTACCTGCGCTTCCCGTAGAAGTTGTCCATACACATCTTACGGGTCTTCATTGTAATACTCGCGACGCGCGCCGCACGCAATTTTTCTTACGCGCAATCGCATTTCTCCATCTCGAAACAAAACGCCGTCCGGTTGCCCAGGCGGCGTCGTTTCCACCATGAATGCACGCTGTTATCGATCGGCGACTTCGTCCTTGATCAAGTCCTGCACGAGCATACCGGCACGGATGCCCTCTAGATACCACTCGCCACGCTCCGTGAGACAAATACCATTTGCGAGCTGGCCGCCGTCGTCGCTGTAGCGCGAGACGACCTCGATGATGTCTTCGGATTCCAAGCGCTCAATTGCCGCACGGGCGCGATACGGAGACACCCCCACACGCTCGGCAAGCGTCTTGCGCGAAAAGCCATAAAATCCGCCGTTGTCTTCGGACAGCTGTGCGATCTCCATCAGCACCTGCACCTCGACACGCTTCATATCGTTGACACTCGCACGACCCTTGCCAGCCATGGCAGCCTCCTCAAACCGAGCACGGGCATCACTTGCACCGTGCGCGACCGGCACACCCCATGATGGCCGGCAACATCCATCATGCGGCATCCCCGCAAAAGGATGAAACAATTAGGGTTATTGTATACCGCCCAAATCGCTTATAGGCAGGTAAGCGGGCTATTTTTAGGTTAAACGGTAGCTTTGTTGATAAAAGGGGCACACCGAATGCATACCCGATGTGCCCCTTTCAGACCAATTTATCCAGGCTTAGCGGTGGAAGAAACCACGGCGCTCGAACTTAGGCTCGCAGCACACGTTGATGCCCAGCTTGCGCAACACCGTCTCGTCCGTCGGCGAGATGATCACGCTAAAGAAGGCATCGCAACCGCGCA
>URIJ01000188.1 GCA_900547835.1 uncultured Collinsella sp. | reverse complement strand
ATATTTTCCAGCCCGCGCACCATCAGCGCGGGAATACCGTCAACGCCGCACAGAAAAGCTAGTGCGAGGAGCTAATCCGCGTCAACCACGCGAAGCAGATAGGCCACGCGCGTCGCCGCCGTGCACCTAAAACGTTCGTCCGCGCGAACGCCCGCGACCCATACTACGGCACCTCCCGGAGCCGTTCTTACCACGGGTACGCCAGAGCGGTCTGAAACAGGAATGCGCGCCTCGTTCAACAGGTCTGACACTTTCTTGCTTCGACCGCTCATCCCCAACGGGCACATCACGTCTCCCGGCACAGGGCTATCCACCCACAGGCGCGCCAATCGCGCCTCGGCGGGAATCTCCCCGCGCGAGCCGGCTAGCATCCGCTCGCTATCGCGGTCGGCGAACCCCAGGGCCGCCGCATCCACCAAGGCCGCAACCTCTCCGTCAGCAGCAAGCTCGCGGGCACGGTGCACGATATCGCGCCCCGGCTCCACAGCCATCGGCTCTGCTGTCAGCAAACGCCCCGCCCCCAGCGGCAGACGACCGGGAACGGAGATCCAGTCGGCCACTAAGCCCTCGCGCGCCGCCGGGACCTTGAACGCCAGCATGCCAAACTCCACACGGGCATCAATTCCCGCAGGAAGCGTTACCGAACCCGAGCCCGCAGCGACACAGGAGAGCACGCGCTCCACGTGCCGCATCTCCGGTCGCGCGTCGGGATCGATGCGCTTAATCGCCAACCGCACGATACGCCGTGCAATCACAACCTCAGCGGCGGCAAGACGGCGCGCATCGAGCACCAGTGCGCCCGCCGCTTCCTTGCGCAGGCAGCTTCGAAACGCCTGTGCCGAAAGCTGGGAAAGAAAGGCGTCTTCGTCGCCCAGAATTTCGCAAGCGGCGCCAATCGTCTTACAGACGCTCGCGTTGCGCCGTGCCACCACCGGCATCACCCGATGGCGTACATAGTTGCGCAGGTACGAAACGTCCTCGTTGCTTTCATCTTCCCGCCATGGCTGACCGTGCACCTGCAGATAGCTCACGAGCTCATCGTGCGTGAGGTCGAGCAAAGGGCGAACCACAATGTTCCGACGGCGCGGAATGCTCGATAGACCCGCGGGACCCGACCCTTTAATGGCATTCATCAAAAATGTTTCCGCGCGGTCCGACGAAGTATGCGCGGTACAGATACGAGCCGCCGTCCGCGGTGCGCCCGATTCGGCACAAAGTTCGCGAACATATCTCCGTGCCGCGGCATAGCGCACCTCACGAGCCGCAGCCTCGATATTGCCCGATTCGTCATCAAAATAGGCATGCTCAACACACAGCGGCAAGCCGTATTGCACGCACAGGTCACGTACAAAGGCCTCGTCGCCATCGGATGCCTCCCCGCGCAGATGATGGTTTACATGCAGCACGTGCAATCGCTCGCGCGCAATGGGAGCGACGCCGCGCCCGTCCTGGATATCCAGCTTTGATGTGCAAGCCATAAGGAGCAGCGCCGTCGAGTCCGCACCGCCTGATACCATGAGCACTACGGGGGCAGCGGCCTGCCGCGTTGCCAGGGCGCTCTTATCCGTCCTCGGCGCGGCATGATGTCCATAGTGCTGAGATACCGTTGGCATTCGCTTCCTCCTCTATTCGTCCGCACCCATTGTATCCTTTGGAATCTTATGTCTCGCCTGCACCTTCATATCCTCGGCAGCGGCTCAAAAGGCAACTGCGCACTCGTCGAGGGACCTCAGGGGCTCATCATGATCGACAACGGCCTGTCCCGCCGCGAGACACTTAAACGCATGGCGGAGCTTGGCCTCTCGGCAGACGACGTCGCCGCTCTTGTAATCACCCATGAGCATGGTGACCATATCAAGGGGCTCAATGTATGGTGCAAGCACTGGCATGGTCCCCTCTTTGCCAGCAGGGACACCCTTTCATACAAAGAAAACCTCGCGCACCTGCCCGTAGAGGAATTTGACCCCGGCGACACGCTCCCCATTGCCGGCATCCACGTGCAAACCTACTCAACATCGCACGATGTCATCAATCCTGTCGGCTATCGATTTAATGCTCTCGATGATTCCATTGGGTTTGCCACCGACACCGGAGAGTTATCGAGCAAGGCCATAGGCATCCTCAAAGACTGTCGAGTTCTCGCGCTCGAAAGTAACCACGATGTAACTATGTTGCGCGAAGGACCGTACCCACGCTTTCTTCAGGAGCGCATCCTGTCCACAAAGGGGCACCTCTCCAACAACCAGGCCGCCGAAGCCGCGCGAGAACTTGTTACCGATCGCACCGAACAGCTCATCGCCATGCATATCAGCCAGGACAATAATCGTCCAAGCCTTACCGTCAAAAGCTATGCCAACGCGCTTGATGCAAGTCTCGATGATGAACTCGGCAGCTCAGCCACCTGTCTTCAAGGGCCACGGAAGCTCTCGATACGCCCTGCAAGTCAGTATCAACCGACAACTATTCAATAGCCCACTCAAGACAACAAAAGGGGGCTGGGAATCACTTCCCAGCCCCCTTAATTCATACTCTCGATTGAAGCAGAGCCATCGTTAGTCGATAGAAATCTTCGTGACGTTCTTCTTCTCGACAATCTTGGGAACCGTAACGGTCAGGATGCCGTCAGCATACTTAGCCGAAAGGCCCTCGCTCGAAGCGTCCTTCAGATACACGCCGCGCGTCGCGCTGTACGAGCCGAACTCCTTCTGGAGGAAGTTCTTGCCCTCGTTTTCGGCGCTCTCCTCGACGTTCACACTGATCGACAGGCGACCCTCATTGAGCTCGACGTCGATGTCATCCTTGGCAACACCGGTAAGATACGCCTTGACCTCGTAGCCATCGCCCTTGTCCTCAACGTCAACGGGGAACGCCTTGGAGGCAATCGAGCTATTCGCCAGGTCGGTCATGTCATCAAACAAATCGAACAGCGAACTTGCAGAAGGACGGACGCCAAAAACCGAACGATAAGGAACCATGCTTGCCATGTTTACCACTCCTTGTAAGGACTGCCGAGTCATCTTCTAGGTGACTGGGACTTCTTTTGACGCTCATATATATGCCCAACCGCTTCTTATATATACATCGACTATAAAGTTTTTTGAGTCTATTGATATAAGCATATCTAAGTCTGTTTGACTAAGGTTTTGTCTAATAAACGGAATTTGAACGTAGGCTTAAATAATGTATGCAATCCCATCAAAACTAGACGGCTGGCTTACAATGGGCGCATACACGATATTGATGACGAACTAAGGGCATCATGGACGATCAAAAACAGGACAACACGTTTATGCCGGAGCAGGACGAAGCATCCAGCCCGCAACCGATTCGATTCCATCGCCCCCACATCTCGCAAGAGCCCATCAATGACCCAGAGCCCAAATATGTGACAAGAAACCGATATCAAACACTCGAAGAAGCGCAAACGGGGCGCAAACATATGGGCGTCGCCTCTGGAGACCCTGTATATCTGAAAGACGCACCATTATCTAAAAACAGCGCAGCTAGTGATGAGCCGATGATAGCATCCGTCGCTCATCAACAAAGAGGTCCTCGACCAAAGCAAACCTTGGCGCATTCGGCTCGTTATCTCGAGACGCCAAAACAGGGAAAGTCAATCTTCGTTTCGTCAAGTAAACGACGCAAGCAGCATCAGCTGACAATCCTGCTTTTGATCATTGCGGCCATAGCAGTTGCCCTTGTTATTCGTTTTATTTTCTTTAAATAAAAGCTCAATACCAAAAAGAATTAAATCGTCTGGCGTAAATGAGTCATTTATGCCCCGTAAACGCAAAAAAGGGGGAGGCCGCGAGGCCTCCCCCTTCTTCAATCTCGATGACGGCTCGGTGCCGTC
>URIJ01000187.1 GCA_900547835.1 uncultured Collinsella sp. | reverse complement strand
AAGCGCTACCGCAAGCACCTTGCCCTCGAAGGGCGCGCGAAACACACGCGGGCGGTCGTCGTATTTACGCAGGCGCCAAAACGCCGGGAACATCGGGATATAGCTCATGAGCAGAAAGACGACGTTCATCGAGAAGAAGACCCAAAAGACGTTGGAACCCTCACCCAGCGGAATCTGGAGCAGCAGCACCAGACTGGCAAAACAGCCGTTAATGAGCGCCGAGCCGTTGGGCATGCCGGTCTTTTTGGACACCAACGCAAAGGGACGCGGCATGTTGCCATGGCGCGCGGCATAGCTCGCCACGTTGTTGACGCCAAAGCTCCAGCAGATCATATTGGCGAACAGCGTCACCAAAAAGGCCACGCCCACGACCATCGTCAGCGGGTGGGTGCGCCCCACCATAGCGGCGACTGCGTCCACAATGCCCGAATCGAGTGAAAGCTGCTCGGTGGGAACCGCGGCTCCAATGCCAATGCCACAGATGATGTAGATCGCCGCAATGGCCACGCCACCGGCAATAACCGCCTTGGGGATATCACGCGACGGGTTCTTCATCGTGCTGGCAAAGGTCGCGACCACTTCGAAGCCCATAAAGTTGAACAGGATAATCGATAGGTACGTCAACGAATTGGTGTCGCCCAGATCTGGAATGAAGGTCTTAAACGACATGTCGTTGGCAAAGCCGTTATTGCAGGCAAACCAAATGCCGACGATTCCCACCACAGCGGTAATGAGCACCTTGATGACGGCGCCGCCGTCCATGACCCAATCTGCCTCGGCCACCGGCTGCATTGCCATGACCGTGACGCCCCACACAAAGGCAATCTCGATGGCGATTCGGATCCCGAGTGAAAACTCGATACCCCACACCGCATTAATGACACTGGGGAACATGCAGGCGATACTTGCCACCCACAGCGGAAAGTTGACCCAGTAGCACCAAGAGCAACGGGCGCCCCAACGGTCGCCCAGGCCCAAGCGAACCCAATCGTACAGGCCGCCCTCGGAATCGAACGCCGTACCGAGCTCGGCCACCACCAGGCCATAGGGAAGCAAAAACGTAATGATAAGGAAGATCCACCAGAAGAACTGCACGTTACCCATGGCAGATGCCGGAGCAGCCGCCTCGATGGTAAAGACAACGCAGATAACCGAGAGGATGACCTCGAACAGGGAGAACTTTTTACCTGCCATGGCACGCTTCCCCTACAGCAAAAAGGATGGCATCTGTACCGAAGGCGCAGCCCAAGGTAGGGTTGCAGGCCGCGTCACCGGTGCAGGTGCCATCCCAAAGAGAAGAGAGGATGCATTTGTTGGACCAACGCTCGCGGAACAGGCGCGTGTAGATAACGATACGCTGGTACATAGATACTCCGATCAAAACGGCCGCGATTGCGACCGGAATCTTTTGGCAATTGAAGACGCGTCTGACCTGGGATATTCAAGCGAACAATTGGCCTAACCCGCAATAAATCCCAGATCAGACGCGTACTCAATCAAAGAGGCGGGCACTCCGAAGTGGAGGCAACGGAGTGCCCAAAGAAAAACCCAGCCGACCAAGACATCAAGTGACCAGACCATCAATGCCCCGAGATGGTCACGGTGCGATTCACCGACTGTCCGATTGATCGGCTGGGTTTCTGAGGTGCGGCAGATTACCCTGAAAGAGGAGGGCATAGACCTTAAGGGTCATGCCCGACGATTGAAGGGCAAGGTGCCGTGCCTCGGGAAGACAGACAATTACGCGGACGGCTCCTGCTGAGTAATGCAGTGGATGTTGCCGCCACCGAAGACGACCTGCTCGGACTGAACGCCGACGCACTTGTAGACGCCCTCGCCCCAGACCTCGTCGTAGATCTTCTGGAGCGTGTCAACGGCCAGCTGGTCGTTCTCGTCGCCGTACTGCGGGACGATAACGCCGTGGTTGGTCACGAGGTAGTTCATGTAGGAGGCGATCAGCGGCTCGTCGGGGACGCGCGGCTCGGCGTTCTCGTCGGCGTCGATGGTGTCGCAGGAGGCCTGGTCCATGAACAGCGGGTTCACGGGCATGCAGAGCTTGTAGACCTTCATCTTGCGGCCCTTGGCGTCGACGGCGTTGGAGAGGGTCTCGTAGGCGGCGTGGCACTGCTCGTAGAACGGATACTCGGGATCGTCGGTCCAGATGCAGGCCATGACGCCCGGCGCGATGAACGTGGCGACGTCGTCGATGTGGCCGTTGGTCTCCTCGGGGTCGATGCCCTCCTTGACCCAGATGACCTTCTCGACACCCAGGTAATCCTTGAGGTGCTCGTCCATGTAGGCGCGGAGCTCCTCGCTCCAGGGCTCAAACTTCTTGTGGTACTTGGGCCAGATGGACTCGGGATCCTCTTCCTCCTCCAGAACCGCAGAGCAGGTGCGGCCCGGGGAAAGCAGGCACTGGTCGGTCACGACAAGGGTGCCCTCGCCGTCGACGGTGATGGAGCCGCCCTCGAGGATCATGTCATCGGGACGATAGCGGCGGCAGCCGGAGAGCTCAGCCATCTTGAGGGCGATCTGCTCGTCCTTGTCCCACGGGAAGTACAGGCCGTCGACGAGGCCGCCGTAGGCGTTGAAGTGCCAGTGGTTGGCGCGCTTCTCGCCCTTGCCGTTGATGACGTAGGTGGCGGCGGTGTCGCGGAACCAGGCGTCGTCGGTGGTCATCTCGATGACGGTGACGTTCTCGTCGTTCTCGAAGACGGCCTTGCAGTTGGCGTAGTCGACCTGGTTGGCGCACATATAGACCGGGGTGAACTCGGAGATGGCGCGGGCGATGGCGGCATACTGCTTCTGGGCCGGCTTGGCGCCGTGGGCCCAGGTGTCGGTGCGGTGGGGCCAGCCCATCCACACGCGATCCTGCGGGGCGAACTCGGCGGGCATGAAGAAGCCGTCGGCCTTGGGGGTGGACTCGGACTCGGTGATCGTACGCATAAGATTTCCTCCAAATCGAACGATCGCTTGCTGCGGGCGGGTTACCCGCAGCCTAAAACCAAGAGATGGTAGGCGCCCGTTCCCCGGCAAAGGTCGGGGCGCCCGGTGCCGGTTTTCACGGAATCGCACCGGCAAGCGACGACGTAACCAAGTGCGCGGAGACAAAACGCACGAAGGATACGGAAGAGAGATTGGGGTGGGCGGTGGTTACCGGAGCTATCGCTCACACCCACCCCGGGGGAATGGTTAGCAAACCTGTCGCTTGGACACGCCTCCGAAGAGGCTAGAGTGCCCGGAGTCGGGAGCGACAAGCCCGACGAAGCGCGCGTTGGTACACGAGGAGGGTTGGAGCCCCGAATCCGGGTGCTCTAGTCCTCCTCGGCCTCGGCGGCCTCCTCAGCCAGGCGCTGGGCAGCCAGCTCGGGGGTGAGGCCCTTGTACTCGGTCTCGCGGCCCTTGGCGCTGACGACGCGGACGACCTCGCCGATGAGCACGAGCACGATGAAGATGACGATCATCGGGACCTTGTCGCCGATTTCGGCGGCGGAGAACGGCACCAGCGTCGCGACGATGGCCAGGACCAGCTCGATGCAGGGGATGGCCAGCATGACCTTCATCATCGCGCCCTTGAACGGGAACGTGAAGATGCGCTCGCGGTTCGGGTCGTTCTTGCGAAGGTTGAGGAACGCCGGGAACATCGGGATGTAGGTGAGCAGCAGGAAGACGACGGAGGTGCCGAAGAGCATCCAGAAGACGCCGTTGGAGATGGCGTCGATGGGCACCAGCTGCAGGCAGAGAACCAGGGAGGCGACGACGGCGTTGACCAGGTTGGCGCCGTTGGGCATGTCGTCCTCGGAGATCATCGAGGCGAAGACCTTGGGCATGTTGCCGTGCTCGGCAGCGTAGCGGG
>URIJ01000186.1 GCA_900547835.1 uncultured Collinsella sp. | reverse complement strand
TTGCCTTGCGCCATGCCCATAAAGAGCATGCCCAGCGCGACAAGCGACTTACCCGAGCCGGTCGGCGTGCCCAAAATGACATGATCGCCGGCTGCTAGGTCCATGAGGGCCTCTTCTTGGTGGTCCCACAGCTCGATGCCGCGCTCGCCCGTCCATTCAAAGAAGCGCTCGAAGGCCTGATCGGGCGTGAGCCACGGCTCGGGCTTGCTGCCGTCCTCGGGCTCCCACCAGGTGGGGGAGAGCGCGCCGAGCGAACCGAACTCGGCCTCGGTGCCCGTGCCGCCCGAGAACGAGCTGGCGGCGCCGGCGCCGGAAACGGTGCTGGCGGAAGTATCTGTCGCGGTCTGTGCCATGTGGTTTGCTTTCTCTCGTGTTTGTCCGCCATCCATTATGGCTTAGCGGCGGCGTGGGGCGCCAGCACGCGAGAAAATGCAGGAAATGGGCGTGTGATGCTAGCTGCCGCTAGTGGTCTTGCGGCAGGCGCTTCTTGCCTTTGCGGGCGCGGTTTTTAAAGTTCTCGACGGCCTCTTCCATGCCCAGAGGCACATAGGCGAGCTCATCGAGGTTATCGGGCAGGTAGCAGGCTAGGCTTTGCTCCTGCGCGCGGCCCGCCGCGAGCTGTTCATCGCTGGGCTGCGCTCCAGGTGTGGCGCAAATGCCATAGACGGCGGCACCCATCTCGCGCGTGCGGCGCTCGTACTCGGTCTCGGGATGCTCGGGATGGTCGCGGCGGACGTCGTCGCTTACCCAAAGCGTATCGTAGCCGGCCGCGGCAAACTGTCCCAGGGCGTAATCGCGCAACGGCTTGCTATCGGTGCGCAGTGTGACGGTAGCGCCGGCTGAAAAGAGCGGGCGGTAGAGCATCAGATGGTCGACATGGACGAGTCGTTTTTTGGCGTACTTGGCCTTGGGCTGCGGCGTGGGAAAGTTAATGGTAATGGCATCGAGCTCGCCTGCGGCAAACAGCTGTGGCAGCGATGCGGCGCCTCGGGGCAGGACGAGTGCGTTGGATAGCCCCTGTTCGCAGATTTTCTGCGCGGCATAGGCGATGCAGATGGGCTCCTGGTCCATACCGATAAAGAGGGTGTTTGGCTCGTGGGCCGCGCGCTCTACAAGGTACGTTCCCTTGCCACAGCCAAGATCCAGGTGAAGGTGTTCGAAGGGCTTGCTGCCAACTGGCGCGCAAGCCTCGCGCCAATCTCCGGCATAGGCCTCGGGGTTCGTCTCAATCGCATCGGCGTAGCGCTCCAGGCGCTCCTCGAGCACAAAGTTCTTAGGCGTGCGAACGTGGACGGCTCCCATGAGGCTCCTTGGTCATAAGTATGGAACGCATAGCTGCGCGTTCCGTCAATGGGTTGAAAAAAGGGTAGGCATAGTTTGCCCGAAAGACGCTGTGCGGCTCGACGGCGAGTCGTCGGTGCCTACAGGCGCTTGAGAATCACATAGCGATTGAGCTCGCCGCTGCGACCGTCGGCATGGAAGCGCTCAAGCTCGCGCACGGGGACCTCGCCGCTCTTGTAGAATGTGCGCACGCCGCGCACCAGGTCGGTGATCTGCTGATCGTCAAAGTGATGGCAATAGCGGTAGGCGTGGCGGTCGTTTTGCCAGCCAATGAGGTGGTCGCCGGCTTCAAACTGCGCGGAATCGTAACCCTCAAACGGCGGGGTGAGCTCGGCGCGGGCCTCGGCGCGAACGGCCTTGCGCGCCATGCGCTCGTCGTTCATAAACTCCCAAAAGCTGATGGCGATGATGCCGCCTGGGCGCGTCTGGCGCACCAGGGCGTCGAGCACGCGTACGCGGTACTCGCACGACGGCACGTGGTGCATAAAGCCAAAGCAGACTGAGATGTCGGCGAGCGGGGCGTCGAAAAGCACGTCGGGTGTCTCGGCGGGGTTGAGCTTCATGAGGGCATCGAGTACGTCGAGTTCCTGGAAGTGCAGGTTAGGAATGCGCAGGGCGTGACCGTGCGCATCGATAGCCAAATCCTGACACGAGTCAACACCATAGAACTCAAACGGGCAACTGGCATCTGCCGAGGGGTTTGCGCCGTCGACGCCCTTGGCGGAAAGTGCGCCGCCGGCGGCAAAGTTCTCGAATCGCATGTTGCCGCAGGCAAGATCGAAGACGCGGACGGGATGCTCGATCGTGGCGACGTCGAGCTGCTCGAGCGCGATGTCCATAGTGCGCACCCAGCCGGGCCACGGGGCCTGGCGCGTATCGGAAAAGGAGGCGGAGTGCTCGCGATAAAACGTATTGTTGAGCTGGATGAGCGCTGAGGCGAAATCGCGGTTCACGGCGCGGGACTCCCTCCGTTGGCGGTGCGGAATAAACAGTACGACCATACTACCGTTAACGCCGCAACGGGGACAACCAAGCTGCGGGTCATTGCTTTGTTTGGACACATTTCCGCAGCTCATATGCACCCGCAACTGCCGGTTGTCAAAAATCTCACTAGAATAGGTGGCATGATTTTGGCGGTGGCGGATAGATTTTTAACTGTGCAAGGCGCCTTAAGAACAAAACGGTCCGGCGGCACGGCTGGCAAAAGCATAGGAGGAATCATGAATGTAGAAACTGCGCAGCGGCTCGCCGACCTTCGCCGAAGCAAAGGCTTTAGCCAAGAAGGGCTGGCACGAAAGCTGGGACTGTCGCGCCAAGCAGTCAGTAAATGGGAGCGCGCGGAGAGTTCGCCCGATACCGAGAACTTGATCTCGCTTGCCAAGCTCTATGGCGTGAGCCTGGACGAGCTGCTCAATCCGAGTGACGAGATCGAGGACGATATCGAGTTTGAGAACGAGGACCGCGCCCGTCAGCGCGAGGCCGAGGCAGCAGAGCGTGCTCGCACCCATGAGGCGGCGGCGCGCGCTACCGAGGCGGCAACACAGGCGAGTGACGCCGCCGCCAAGGCGGCGCAAGCGGCAAGCTGGAGTGCGCAGGCCGCCAATGCCGCTACGGCGCAGGCGACGAGTGGCAGCGCAGTTGGCTCGACTCCGGTGAAGGGCCCGTTCCAGTCGTTCCCGTATTGGGCCGTGTGCTGGCTGCTGTTCTTTTTGCTGATGTTCCTGTTTGGTGCCGGCCCCTTTGCCGCACTGATCTTCTTTACGATTCCCATCTATCACTGGGTGGCGCGTGCGCTCGATGGCGATTGGGCGCGCGGGGATATTCAGGTTGGTTCGGCGTCGGTGGCGGTCAAGGCCCAGGGGAAGGATACTTCTGCGGAATCTGATGCTGACGTGGCTACCGCGACTACCGCTGAGCCGATTGCCAAAGAGAGTGATGAATGATGAAGCTTTCGCATGAATCCAAGGTGCGCTTGGGCGTTGGCATCGGAGCGTTCGTGCTCATCATCGGGCTTGTCTTTGGCATTTCGCGGACATTGATTCATTTTGATGGTCCGTGGGATCTCGACGATGTTGTATCCGGCTTCTCTGGTATGGACGATGCGGTTGACGAGGACGATCTTTTGGATGGCGGTAACTATTCCGCTCGGCCTCAGCAGCTTTCGAGCACGACTTTTGACGAAGACGCGTTCCAATCGCTCGACTTGGATGTGACGTCGGGGACGGTCGAGGTTAAACGTGTCTCTGGCGGACCGGTACGTGTCATCGAAAGCGGGCGCGTTGCAAAGGGGGCGTCTGCTACCGATGCTGCCACTCAGAATCTGGTTAAGATCGAGGGCTCTACACTCAAGATTAGCCAGTTCGACTGCGATGACGAGCGCGCCCATGACCGTAAGGTCACCATTGAACTGCCGCGTGAGCTTGCCGATAACATGATGGGCATTACGGCAAACGTGGGGTTGGGAGACCTGACGGTCGCGGACATTGCGTGCCACGACTTTGATTTGACGTTGGACTCTGGAGACGTTGAGTTTACGGGCACCGTGACCGAT
>URIJ01000185.1 GCA_900547835.1 uncultured Collinsella sp. | reverse complement strand
GGGTCAGCCCGTGGGAGGCCAGGGCGCCGCTGACCGGTGGACGGCACCGAGCCGTACGCTTGAACTGAGAAGGGGGAGGCCTCGCGGCCTCCCCCTTTTTTGCGCTAACACTTCACAATGTAGTTGCATTTCACCTGTAACCCGATTGGGCTTATGGGTAATGAGCTTTTATTTAAAGACAATAAATCGAATAACAAGGGCAACTGCTATGGCCACAACGATCAAAAGCAGGATTGTCAGTCGATGCTGCTTGCGTCGTTTGCTTGACGAAACGAAGATTGATTTTCCCTGTTTTGGCGTTTCGAGATAACGAGCCGAATGCGTTAAGGTTTGCTTAGGTCGGGGGCCTCTTTGCTGCCGAGTTATGGGCGTTTTCGCCGGGTCGTCATTGATTGCGCTGTTTTTTGATAACGGTGCATCTTTCAGATATACGGGATCGCTCGATGCGACGCCCATATGCTTACGCCCCGTTTGGGCATCCTCGAGCGTTTGATATCGATTTCTCGTCACATACTCGGGCTCTGGATCATTAATGGGCTCTTGCGAGATGTGGGGGCGATGGAACCGTGGCGGCTGCGTGGAAGTATTTTCCCCCTGCGTCGGCATAAACATATTGTTCTGGTTTTGGTCGTCCATGATGCCCTTTAGCTCGTTACCAACAACGTGTATGCGCTCATTGTAAGCCCCTTGTTATTTGTAGCTGGGGACATACTCGTTATTTAAGCTCTGGTTCAAAGAACCTTAACCTTCCAAAAACCTGAGTCTTACGCACTTAGATATGCTTATAGTACTGGACTCAAAAAACTTTATAGTCGATGTATATATGAGCACCGGGTGGGCATATATAAGAGCGTCAAAAGAAGTCCCAGTCACCTAGAAGATGACTCGGCAGTCCTATAAAGGAGTGGTAAACATGGCAAGCATGGTTCCTTATCGTTCGGTTTTTGGCGTTCGTCCCTCTGCTAGCTCGCTGTTCGATCTGTTTGATGATATGAGTGACCTGGCGAACAGCTCTATTGCCTCCAAGGCGTTTCCCGTTGACGTTGAGGATAAGGGCGATGGCTATGAGGTCAAGGCTTATCTGACCGGCGTCGCCAAGGACGATATCGATGTCGAGCTTAACGAGGGCCGTCTGTCCATTAGCGTGAATGTCGAGGAAGACGAGGAGAACGAGGGCAAGAACTTCCTGCAGAAGGAGTTCAGCTCGTACAGCGCGACGCGTGGCGTGTATCTTAAGGACGCTTCGAGCGAGGGCCTCTCGGCTAAGTACGCTGACGGCATCCTGACCGTTACGGTTCCCAAGATCGTCGAGAAGAAGAACGTTACGAAGATCTCCATCGACTAACGTTTCCGATGGTCAGAGCTTTTGAGCCAAGATAAAGGGGCTGGGATTTGATTCCCGGCCCCTTTTGTTTTATTGAGCGGTCTATACAATGGTTGTCGGTTGATACTGACTTGCAGGGCGTATCGAGAGTTTTCGCGATCCTTGGAGAAGGGTGGCGGAGCTACCGACCTCGTCATCCAGGGTTGCGGCTAGAGCTTTGGCATAGCTTTTGACGGTAAGACTCGGGCGATTGTTATCTTGGCTGATATGCATGGCAATGAGCTGTTCGGTGCGATCGGTAACAAGCTCGCGTGCGGCTTCGGCGGCCTGATCGTTGGACAGATGCCCTTTTGTAGATAGGATGCGCTCCTGAAGAAAGCGGGGATATTCTCCCTCGCGCAGCATGGTCACATCGTGGTTGCTTTCGAGCGCGAGGACTCGACAATCTTTGAGGGTGTTCATGGCCTGGCTCGATAGCTCTCCGGTGTCGGTGGCAAAGCCGATGGAATCATCGAGGGCGTCGAATCGATAGCCGACTGGATTTATGACATCGTGTGATGTTGAGTAGGTTTGCACCTGGATGCCGGCAATGGATAGGGTGTCACCGGGATCGAATTCCTCGACAGGCAGATGCGAAAGATTTTCTTTGCTCGAAAGTGTGCCCCTGCTGGCAAAGAGGGGGCCGTGCCAGTGCTTGCACCAGACATCGAGACCCTTGATGTGATCGCTATGCTCATGAGTAATGAGAAGAGCCGAGACGTTGTCTGCCGAGAGTCCCAGTTCTGTCATGCGCTTTAATGTCTCGCGGCGAGAAAGACCGTCGTCAATCATGATGAGCCCCCGGGGGCCTTCGATGAGCGCGCAGTTGCCTTTTGAGCCGCTGCCAAGGATATGAAGGTGCAGACGAGACATAAGATTCCAAAGGATACAATGGGTGCGAACGAATAGAGGAGGAAGCAAATGCCAACGGTATCTCAGCATTATGGACACCATGCTGCATCGTGGGCTGATGATAAAGCTCTGGCAACGCGGCAGACGGCTGCCCCCGTGGTGCTCATGGTATCAGGTGGTGCGGACTCGACGGCTTTGCTCCTTATGGCGTGCACATCAAAGTTGGATATTCAGGATGGGCGTGGTGTAGCTCCCATCGCGCGCGAGCGACTGCACGTGCTGCATGTGAACCATCATCTGCGCGGTGAGGCATCCGATGGCGACGAGGCCTTTGTGCGCGGCCTATGCGCACAATATGGCTTGCCGCTGTGTGTTGAGCATGCCTATTTTGATGATGAATCGGGCAATATCGAGGCGGCTGCCCGCGAGGTGCGCTATGCCGCGGCGCGGAGGTATGTTCGCGAGCTCTGCGCCCAGACGGGGGCACCGCGAACGGCGGCTCGTATCTGCACCGCGCACACGTCTTCGGATCGCGCGGAAACGTTTTTGATGAACGCGATTAAGGGTTCGGGGCCCGCTGGTCTATCGAGCATTCCTCGCCGGAGGAATATCGTGGTGCGTCCCTTGCTCGACCTAACTCATGGCGAGCTTGTGGGCTATCTACAGGTACATGGTCAGCCGTGGCGTGAAGACGAGAGCAATGAGGATATCTCGTATCTGCGAAACTACGTGCGCCATCGGGTAATGCCAGTGGTGGCACAGCGTAATGCGAGCGTGTGCAAGACGATTGGCGCCGCCTGTGAGATCTTGGGTGACGAAGACGCGTTTCTATCCCAGCTGTCGGCGCAGGCGTTTCGAAGCTGCCTGCGCAAGGAGGCGGCGGGCGCGCTAGTGCTCGATGCCAGACGCCTTGCTGCGGCCGAGGTGGTAATCGCGCGGCGCATCGTGCGACTGGCGATTAAGCGCATCGATCCGGACGCTCGTCCAGAGATGCGACATGTGGAGCGAGTCCTTTCCTGCGTTGCCGAGGGCGCCGGCTCGGTCACGCTTCCGGCGGGGATTGACGCACGCATTGAGTTTGGCATGCTGGCGTTTAAGGCGCCGGCGGCTCGCGAGGGCCTGGTCGCGGACTGGGTTACCGTACCCGGTCGTTTGCCGTTGGGCGGGGGACGTATGCTGGTCACAGAACCGATGGCCGTTGAGCCGGGATGCGATATCGTGCGTCGCGCCCGTGAGCTTGCGGCTGCCGGGGAAGTGACAGCTTTGGTAGACGCGGCTGCCCTGGGTTTTGCCGACAGCGATAGTGAGCGGATCCTGGCGGGCTCGCGTGGCAAGATCCCTGTCGAGGCGCGATTGGCGCGCCTGTGGGTGGACGGTCCCGCACCGGGAGACGTGATGTGCCCGTTAGGGATGAGTGGCCGAAGCAAGAAAGTATCCGACTTGCTAGGCGAGGCTCGCATTCCCGTTTCCGAGCGCGCCGGCGTGCCCATGGTGAGGACGGCGCCGGGAGGTGCCGTGGTGTGGGTCGCCGGAGTTCGCGCGGACGAGCGTTTTAAGTGCACGGCCGCAACGCGCGTGGCATATCTGCTTCGTGTGGTCGATGCGGAATAGCGTCCTACGCCAGCTATTCTGTGCGGCGTTGACGGTATTCCCGCGCTGATGGTGCGCGGGCTGGAAAATAT
>URIJ01000184.1 GCA_900547835.1 uncultured Collinsella sp. | reverse complement strand
CACATACTCGTCGAGCGAATTGGGGCGCATACGCACCGCAAGCGGCGCATTTTTAAAGGAGCGCTCGCGCGTCGAAGCAGAAAAAAGGTCGTCCATAGCCATCCCGTGCATTAATCAAAATCGTTGTTGACCAACAGTATACCGAAAGGATACGAACTACCGTTCGTTAATATAGGTGCGGTGCGGAAACTTTAGACCTGGGAACAATTTGCTCGTCAGCTCGCAGAAATAACCATCCGTCATGCTTGCGATGTAATCGACGACGGCCTGATCCTTGTCGTCCTGCCAGGCATAGGTGCAATCGTAGTAGGAAAGCTGCTGCTCAATGCGCGAAACATGATGCTTAAAGATGTAAGAGGACTCGTCGCCTTTATTTAGATCCTGCAGGCAACGGTCGTAGAGCTTTTCGAAGGCCTCACGCAACTCTGCCTCAGAATCGCCTTCGATACCGCCCTTGCTATAGATCTTCTCGTAGTTCTCGCGCTTCGCCCGGCGGATCTCCTCAAACAGGTCCTCGCTCATCTCGATACGCGGTTTGCCATAGCTATGCTCAACGATATCGATGGAAGCGTGCGTGAGAATCCAGCTGTTATAGGCGCCGCCCCGACCATCGTCAAAAGCGTCGGGCGACAGCAGGCCCGCCGCAATGGCGTCCTGACGATCACGACCGACGTAGGCGAGGATATCCGAGATACGCACCACACAGCCCTCGAGGGTCATGGGGCGCAGGTGCTCGATCGCGCCATAGCCCTTGGCAATGCAGTCCTCGACGGTACGGTCGAACTGGTCAAACGACGCCATGTCCGAGAGTTCAAAGACACGCTGCTCGTACTCGCCGTTATGGCACAGCACGCCGTCGAGCGTCTGGAGCGACACGTTGCGGCCATACAGCGCATCGAGCACGCGGACCGACTGCACGTTATGGAAAAAGTAGCGACCCGTGCGCTCGTGATAGATATCGTTGAGGAAGCGCTCGCCGGCATGGCCAAAGGGCGTGTGGCCCAAATCGTGGCCCAGGCCAATCGCCTCGATCAGGTCGCAGTTGAGGCCCAGGGCACGGCCGATATCGCGGGCAATGCGCGAGACGAGCTGCACATGAAGGCCGCGCCGCGACAGGTCGTCGTTGCTGCGAAAGCTAAAGACCTGCGTTTTGCCTGCATAACGCGTGTACGCAGGAAGATGAAGAATCTTTTCGGTATCGCGCATAAACGCCGGACGCATAAGCGTGCCTTTGTCGGCAGCGCGATCTATACGACGAATGACCTGGTCGTCGCAGCATCGATAAGGATTAACGACACCCGAGGCGCGGTCGGCGGCGATACGCTCGACCAGCTCGGGCGACAACGCCGCGGGAATGCGGTCCATGCGCGCCTTAATGACGGCCGTTTCTTGATTAGTTGCCATGGCATGCTCCTTAAGAAGGATGCGCAATCGGTTACAATGTCCAGCCCACGACCTCGATTATGGCAAATATCGGCACCAAAAACGGGAGCAATGGCAGGGAGCGCGATTTTGTGAAGAGGCAGGAGAGGGCCAGGACCAGGAGCGCAACGGCAAATGCCACGATGCCGCCCAGAGGGTCGAGCGTGCAAAGCGCGAAAAGCGCCTTGGCATCCCCCATGCCGATGCCGGGGGCTTGGCGAACACGACGCCAGAGCGACTCAGTGAGCACAAGGGCAAGGTAGACGATGACCGCAAGACCGGCGTGGTCAAGCGCCGTGTTAACACCTCTGTCGAGCCAAACGCCTGCAAGCGCCGCCACCGCACACACGCCGGCAAGCTCATTGGGAAACCGCCGCTCACGGGCATCAATCACCGCGCCGGCAAAGATACAAATCCAAAACGGGATATAGACCATTAAAAACCTCCTTGGGCAGTCACTCAAAAGCAAAAACCACCACAAAGGTGCAGGCACCTTTGTGGTGGTTTTGGTGGTGGTTATTTGGCGCCTTGCATGACCTCGTCGAGGGTAACGTTGACGGCGTGCTGCGTCGGGACCCAGTCGACCTTTAGGAACAGGGCCGCCACCGTGATGGGAATATAGCTGAACATAAAGATCGGGAAGGTAAATAGGTTGGTCACCAAACGCCACTTTTGCGCGCAGTGAATATGCTTGTACTCGAAGATGGTGGTGAGTAGCGCCAGGATAAAGAAGGTCTGGTACATCATCGCGAAGGTCATAATGAGCGAGGCGGCACAAGCCTGCATCTCGACCTCGGTGGCCAAGAAGCCATGCGAAAGTCCGCCCACGATGAGGAAGGTCGCGTTGGCGAGCATGGAGATCAGGGACAGCAGCATGCCCGGAGCGATGGTCATAAACATGTCGTAGGCAGCAAAGCGATGATAGCGGAACGTCGACTTGACCAGGTGCTTACCGTAGGTAAAGAACACCTGGTAGAAGCCCTTGGTCCAACGCATGCGCTGTTTCCAGGACGCCTTAAACGTCACGGGCTGTTCGTCAAAGAACTCCGCCGGCGCATAGCCAATGCGAATGCCGTGAATGGCGCAGAACGTGGTGAACTGAATATCCTCGGTCAGCGTGTGGAACTGCCAGCCGTGCATACCCTCGATAACACTGGCGGAGATGAGGTAGCCCGAACCCGAGACGGCACAGGACGTCTTGCAGATATTACGCGCGTTGTTAAGGAAACGCGCCTCGCGCAGGTACCAAGTGGCGTTGGCAGCCGAGATCCACGAGCTGCCAAAGTTCTTGGAGTTGCGGTAGCTTGTGACCACATGGAAGCCCTGGTCAAAGGCGTCATTCATCTTGGAGACGTAATCGCGGGAGATAACGTTGTCGGCATCGAAGATAAAGTAGCCCTCAAAGGTATCGGGATACTCGTTGAGAATGCGGTCAAAACCAAAGTCCATGACCCAGCTCTTGCCTTTACGGGCCAGGTCGTTTCGCTCGTACACGACAGCGCCCGCCTCGCGCGCGAGCTGCGCGGTGTTATCGGTGCAGGCATCGGCGACCACGAAGACCTCGATGAGCTCGGACGGATAATCCTGGTCCTTGATGGAGCGAACGAGGTTGGCGATAACGGCCTCCTCGTTGTGTGCTGCAATAAAGAAGGCATACCGGTGGAGTTTTTTGGCCTTGGGAGGCGCGACCTCGCCGCGGAGAGCACCGATGACAAAGAAGACCACCTGGTACAAGAAGCAGACCGTGAGCAGCGTGACGACAATCTGGTTGAAGATCACGATGGGTGTGTTGGTTTGTAAAAAGGCGAGCATGCAGGCTCCCAGGAACGCATTACGTAAACAATCGTATATCTTACCGCAGGCTTACCGAGTTCAAGAAACCACCTAATACTGGCTAGGCTTCGAGCAGACCGAGCTGCGGGACGATTTCGTCGCCAGCGGCAGTGCGGCCGAGCGAACGCGGAGCCAGATCGTCCAGAACCGCCGCAAGGTCCCACGGCAGCTCGTCACGGCACTCAATGCGCTCCCCCGTCACGGGATGATCGAACGCCACACGCCAGGAATGGAGGAACTGCCTGGTCAGGCCCTGATCGGCGCGTACATCGCACTTACCGTAGAGCGGATCGCCCACGCAGGCATGGTTGATATGACGCATATGCACACGAATCTGATGCGTGCGGCCGGTAAATAGGTGGCACTCGACAAGCGTGTAGCCGTCGTCGAAACGCGTGGAATCAAAGCGCTCGAGCACCTTGAAGGTCGTGATGGCCTGACGCGCAAAGGGGTCGTCCGACACCGCCATCTTCACACGGTCGCGCGTTGAGCGGGCAATACCGGTGTTTATGGTTCCCTCGTCCATGGCGATGTGTCCGTGAACGAGCGTAATGTAGCGGCGGTCGAGCGTACGCGTACGGATGAGATTTTGAAGCGCGCGCTGGGTGTCGTCGTCCTTTGCCGCGAGCATGAGACCCGAGGTATCGCGATCCAAAC
>URIJ01000183.1 GCA_900547835.1 uncultured Collinsella sp. | reverse complement strand
AAATGCTTAAGATTTGGGACAAACAAACCTGATTAATTTGTCTCACGCGCAGTGGCTAGGAGCGGGTTTCCATCTTGGCGTGGCACTTGGGGCAGGTGACGCGGATCTTGCCCTTGCCCTTGGGGACGGAGAGCATCTGGCCGCAGTTGGGACACTTGAGGTAGGCCGTGGTCTTGCGGCCCTCCCACATCTTCTTTGCCGTGCGCTTGGCGCGCTCCAGGTCCTCTTTGCTGGTGCCGGCTGCGCGCGAGGCATTGGCCGCCGCAGCGCCGCCGCCCAGGCTGGCGACGAACTTGCCCAGGCCGGGGACGTTCGCGGTCGCGGCGACAAAGGCCTCGTTCTCCTTGCGGCGTGCGTCGACGTTCTTGGACAGGCCGCGCAGCACGCCGATCACGATGACGGCGATGGCGATCCAGCTGAGCCACTGGAAATGTGCGAGCGACCCGATCATCGCGAGGATGATGCCGAAAAAGCCGAGCACGATGGTGAGTTCGTCGGCGCCGTTGCGACCTTTTATAAAGTTATCCATGCAAACTGCCTCTCATTCGATATGCTGCACGCCTTTATACCCCATTTGGTGCATGGGGGACAGGTTAATCTGCACCAAGGTGGTGCAAAATGACCTGTCCCCCATGCGCCAAGGTGGTGCAAAGAAACCTGACCCCCATGCGCCAATTACTTGGCGAGCTTGTCGACGACGCGTTCGATTTCGGCGAGCTTGGCGGCTTTGAGCTCCTCGTCACCCGATTCGATGGCCGAGGCGACGCAGCCCTCGATATGGGCCTTGAGCACATCGGCGTTAATGCGCGCGATGAGTGCCTGCGTCGCCATGAGCTGCGTGGAGATGTCGACGCAGTAACGGTCCTCCTCGACCATCCGCAGGATGCCGTCGATCTGCCCACGCGCTGTCTTGAGCATGCGGGTCACCGATTTGTGATCTGCCATCATGGCGAGTCCTCGTTTCTGGTCGATCTTCCGGATGTCCCCGTCAGTTGCGGTGAAATACGGACCGTTTAAAGGCCTAGGGCGGCACAACAGTCCGTATTTCACCGCAACTTCTGAGGATTGAGTAGGCGGCGTCTGCTACGCGGCGGTCACGGATAGGGCGTGGAACTTCTCGCCGGCGCCCTCGACGGCGGCAGTGAGCTGCTCGGCGGTCACGGTGTCGGCGCACTCCACCTGGACGGTCTGGGTCTCGTGATCGGCGTCGGCGTCGGTCACGCCGGCAACGTTGAGCAGCGCCGTCTCGACGGTGGCGTCGCAATGGCCGCACATGAGGCCGGAAGTCTTGATTGTGTAACGCATGGGTATTCCTCCCTGTTGTGTCGGCTTTCCCAGGCACCCGACCTTGACCTTCAAGCCGTCGCTCGCGTACCAAAGTACGCGTCGCTCCTCTTTCAGGTCAATCTCGGGCACCTGGAAAACCCGTTCAAAATGAACGTAATAGTGATTCTATTTTGCCACTTTTGGCTTAAAGGATTTTAAGCGCAGTGCATTGGACACGACGCACACGCTCGACAGGCTCATGGCCGCGGCGCCAAACATCGGCGAGAGTTGCCAACCGGTGAGGGGGAAGAACACGCCCGCCGCCAGCGGAATGCCGATGCCGTTGTAGAACAGCGCCCAGAACAGGTCCTGCTTGATGTTGCGGATCGTGGCGCGCGACAGCTCGATGGCGCGGGCGACGTCCATGAGGTCGCTGCGCATGAGTACCACGTCGGCGCCCTCCTTGGCGATGTCGGCGCCGGTGCCGATAGCAAGGCCCACGTCGGCGCGCGCCAGGGCGGGGGAGTCGTTGATGCCGTCGCCTACCATGGCGACCTGGCCGCCCACATCCTGCAGCTCGCGGACGTGGCGCTCCTTGTCGGCGGGGAGGACGTCGGCGATGACCTGTTCGCTGCTCAGCCCCACGCGGCGGGCGATGGCCTCGGCCGTCACGCGGTTGTCGCCGGTGAGCATGCGCACGTCGACGCCAAGCGAGCGCAGTGCGGCGATGGCCCCGGCGCTCGTCTCCTTGACCTCGTCCGCCACGGCGATGGTACCGACAAGCTCGCCGTTCTTGGCAAAGAACAGCGGCGTCTTGCCCTCGGCGGCAAATTGCTCGGCAAGACCCGCGGGCACGGTAACGCCCAGCTCGTCCATCAGGCGTACGTTGCCGGCTGCAATGGCGTTTTGCCCTTCGCGCGCCGTAACGCCTCGTCCGGGCACGGCCGCAAAGTCCTCGACCATGCGCGCGACGATCCCGCGTGTCTCGCACTCGGCCATAATCGCCTCGGCCAGCGGGTGCTCGCTTGAGCGCTCCAACGCGGCGGCCAGCTTGAGCAGCGCCTTTTCGCCCATGGCGGGCGAGCCGTCGGCGTGCGCGGCAACCACAATGTCGGTCACGGCAGGCTTGCCGCGAGTGACCGTTCCCGTCTTATCGAGCACCACGGTGCCCACGCTGCGCAGGTTCTCCAGCGCCTCGGCGCTCTTAAAGAGAATGCCCATCTCGGCGCCCTTGCCGGTGCCGACCATAATGGCGACGGGCGTGGCCAGGCCCAGCGCGCACGGGCAGCTGATCACCAGCACGGCCACGGCGGAGGTGAGCGCCTCGTTTATGCTGCCGGTCAGTGCCATCCACGCCGCAAAGGTCACGGCCGAGATCACGAACACCACGGGCACGAACACACCGGCGACCTTGTCGGCCATGCGGGCGATGGGCGCCTTGGTGGCGTTGGCGTCCTCGACGAGCTGGATAATCTTGGCGAGCGACGTGTCGGCGCCCACGCGTGTGGCACGGAAGGTAAACGAGCCGGTGCGGTTGACAGTGGCGGCGTTGACGGTGTCGCCGGCGGTCTTTTCCACGGGGATGGACTCGCCGGTGAGCGCGCTTTCGTCCACGGCCGAGCTGCCCTCGAGCACCACGCCGTCAACGGGGATGGACTCGCCGGGGCGCACACGCAGCACCTGGCCGGGCAGAATGGCATCGACGTCGACGGTGGCCTCGCTGCCGTCCTCTGCCACGACGGTCGCGGTCTTGGGTGCTAAGTCGATGAGCGCCTCGATAGCGCCGCCGGTCTTGGACTTGCTGCGCGTCTCGAGGTATTTGCCCACGGTGACGAGCGACAGGATGGTGCCAGCGCTCTCAAAATACAGGTTGTCCATGTTCGTCATCATGGCCTCGTGCACCTGACCTGCGGCTAGCTGGTCGGCCATGATGAACATGGCGTAGAGCGACCAGGCGATGGAGGCGGTGGCGCCCACGGCAATAAGAGCGTCCATGGTAGGCGCGCCGTGTGCGAGTGATTTAAACCCGTTGATAAAGTACGCGTCGTTGACGTAGGCGATGGGAATGAGCAGGACGAGCTCGGTGAGCGCGAGCGTCATGCTGTGGGTGTGGTCGGTGAAGATGCCGGGCAGCGGCCAGCCGAGCATGTGCCCCATGCCTATGTAGAACAGTGGGACAAGGAATACGATCGAGACGATGAGGCGGGTGCGCATGGCAGAGGCAGCGGCCTCCAACTTTTTGGTCGGCGACTCCATA
This sequence comes from uncultured Collinsella sp., assembly GCA_900547835.1. Classification (GTDB taxonomy): domain Bacteria; phylum Actinomycetota; class Coriobacteriia; order Coriobacteriales; family Coriobacteriaceae; genus Collinsella. Next base: position 391 of record URIJ01000183.1, on the reverse strand, counting down.
TGGGCGGCGCCGGACCTGACTTGTGTGCTGCCGTTTGAGCCGGCGGCACTGGTGCCCGCATCGACGGGCGAGGCCGAGTAGCCGGCACGGTCGACGGCGGTACAGATATCGTCGGGGGAGACCTGCGCGGGGTCATAGTCGACCATCATGGAACCTGCGAGTAGGTTGACCGCGACGCTTTGGACTCCGTCGAGTTTGCTTACGGCGCGGTCCACGTGCGCCTGACAGGCGGCGCATGTCATGCCGCCTACGTCGAACTTATCTTGAGCCATGGCTTCTCCTTTCTGTGGTTCGGTGTTGGAATTGTTAACCTGCCGATACTATACACCCATACCCCCTGGGGGTGTCTAGTGCAGAAAGAAATGTATGACATTTCGTTACAGATGAGGGT
>URIJ01000182.1 GCA_900547835.1 uncultured Collinsella sp. | reverse complement strand
GCATCGTCTTCAGTTCGCCGCAGAGCCGCGGCCCCATATGGGTATACTCTCGAGGATTCGACTCGATTCGCCCCCGCTGGGGCGTCAAAGGAGACTGCATATGCCCACCACCTCAACCGACCCGCGCGCCGCTGCTGCCGCGCTGCTGGTGCCCGGCACCACCTGCCACGGCTTTGCCGTCGAGCGCTGCGAGACCGTGCCCGAGCTCGACTCGGACGCCTACGTGCTGCGCCACACCGCCTCGGGCGCTCGCCTGCTGTACCTGGCGTGCGACGACGAAAACAAGGCCTTTGCCATTGGCTTTAAGACGCCGCCGGCCGATTCCACCGGCGTGTTCCATATTCTTGAGCACTCGGTGCTGTGCGGATCGGCCAAGTTCCCCGTCAAGGAGCCGTTTGTCGACCTGATCAAGAGCTCCATGCAGACGTTCCTCAACGCCATGACCTACCCCGACAAGACCATCTACCCCGTTGCCACCACCAACGAGCAGGATCTGTACAACCTGATGGACGTGTACCTGGACGCGGTGTTCAACCCGGCCATCTATACCAAGCCCACCATTTTTGAGCAGGAGGGCTGGCACTACGAGCTGGACCTGCCGGAGGGCGCCGAAGGCGAGGGCGGTGGCAGGTCCGCGAACCTGCGCGAGGGCACGCTGCGCTATAACGGCGTGGTGTTCAACGAGATGAAGGGTGCGCTGTCCGACCCCATGAGCGTGCTGGACGACGCCGTCAACGCCGCGCTCTATCCCGACACCGCCTATGCGCACGAGAGCGGCGGCGATCCGCGCGCGATTCCCGCGCTCACCTACGAGCAGTTCCTGGACACGCACGCGCGCCACTACAATCCTTCCAACTCTTACATCACGCTCTACGGCGACCTGGACGTGGACCGCGCGCTGGCCTTTTTGGACGAGCGCTATCTGTCGCAGTCGAGCGCCGCGAGCCGCCGCATGGACGCCGCCGTTGCCGCCGGCGAGGACCCGTCCGCGCTGGCGCCCAATCCGCTGGGCGTGCAGGCGCCCGTGACCTGCGAGTACAAGCGCGTCGAGATGGCCACCACGCCCGAGAACGCCCTGGTGGGCCTGGGCCTGGTGCTGGGCAGCGCGCTCGACCGCAAGCGCACGATCGCGGCGGATATCTTGTTCGAAGCGCTGCTGGGCTCCAACGAAGCGCCGGTTAAGAAGGCCATTCTGGCCGCCGGCCTGGGCGGCAACGTGGTGAGCTATACCGCGGCCGAGAGCCTGCAGCCCTACGAGCTCATCATGCTGCAAAATGCGCAGCCCGGCGTGGCGCGCGAGCTGCGTCGCGTGTTCCAGGACGCCTGCCGCGACCTGTGCGAGCACGGCGTTCCGCGTGAGCGCCTGGAAGCTATCATCAGCAGCAACGAATACGACCTGCGCCAGCGCGACTACGGTATCGCCGACGGCGTGGCCATTGCGTGCGACGCGCTGAGCACCTGGCTCTACGATGACGACGCCGCGACGCTGGCACTCAAGTACGGCCCGGTGTACGAGGAGCTGCGCGGCGAGCTGGACGGCAGCTACTTTGAGGACCTGCTGCGCGAGCTGGTGCTGGAAAACGACCACATGGCGCTGGTCGAGCTGGTGCCGGTGGACGCCGCCGAGGGTTCGGAGGGTGCCGAGGCCGCCGAGCTGGCAGCCAAGCGCGATGCCATGACCGATGCCGAGCTGGCCGACGTGGTCGAGCGCACGGCCGCGCTGCGTGCCGCGCAGGAAGCCGAGGACACGCCCGAGGACAAGGCCACGCTGCCGCGCCTGCGCGTGTCCGACATTGGCGAGGCGCGCCCCGAACCGCCGCTGGTCGTGGACACGACCGCGCCCATCCCCTGTCTGCGCCACGACATCCCTACCAACCGCCTGGCCTACGCCATGCAGTATTTCGACCTGAGCTGCGTCGCGTTTGAGGACCTGCCTTATGTGACGCTGCTCTGCCGCCTGCTCAAACAGCTGCCCACGAGCGAGCACTCGGCCGAGGAGCTCGACAACTTGCTCGCCGGCAAGCTGGGCTTTTTGAGCTTTACGACCGAGGTCATGACCCAACCCGACGTGGACGGCGTGCGCCCCTACCTGCTGGTGAGCGCCGGCGCCCTGTCCGAGAAGATCGACGCGCTGGCGAGTCTGCCGCGCGAGGTATGGTCGAGCACGCTTTTGGCAGACGCCGACGCCGACCGCGTGCGCGACGTGCTCACGCAGATTCGCATTGGGCTTGAGCAGGGCTTTATCAACAACGGCCACTCGGCGGCGCTCGGTCGCGCGATGAGCTACAGCTCGCCTTCGGCCGTGGTGCGCGAGCAGCTTTCGGGCGTGGACTTCTACCTGTTCCTGCGCGACCTGCTCGACCACTTTGACGAGCGCCTGGACGACCTGCGCGCCAAGCTTACCGAACTGGCAGGCCGCATCTTTGTGGCCGATGGCTGCATGGCGAGCTTTACCGGCAGCGACGAGGACTTTGCCGCGTACTGGGATGCCGCGGGCGACCTGGGGCTGGGTGCGGGCGATGGTGCCGGCCGCGACGCGCTCGTGGTGCCGGCGCCGTGCGACCGCCACGAGGCTTTCGTGATCCCCAGCGACATCTGCTTTGCGGCAAGCGCGTGCGACCCGCGTCGCTTGGGGCTTGACGTGACAGGCACTTGGGCCGTGGCTGCCAACGCGCTCTCCTACGATTACCTGTGGAACGAGATTCGCGTGAAGGGCGGTGCATACGGCTGCGGATTCCGCGCAGCCGGCGAGCGCCAGACGGCGTTCTACACCTACCGCGACCCGGCAATCGACCCCTCGATTGAGCGCGTGGAGCGCGCGGGCGCCTGGCTCGGCAGCTTTGAGCCCGACGAGGCCGCCTTTGAGGGCTTTATCGTGAGCTGCGTGAGCGGCATGGACGCGCCGGTGAAGCCGTACGCACTCACCAAGCGCCGCAACACGACCTACCTGGCCGGGCTCGATCCGCATGCGCGCGAGGAGCGCCGCGCCCAGATGCTCGCGGCCACACCCGCTGAGCTGCGCTCGCTCGGCGCCGATGTGACGCGCATCGCAGCCGAGTCGCCCACCTGCGTCTTTGGCGGCCGCGACGTCATCGCCAAGAGCAACGCCGGCTTTAACGTCGTCGACCTGCTGGGCTAACCACAAAGGCAGATTTTTGGGACATGCCTAAAAATCTGCCTTTTCTTTTCCCGCAGTCTGCCGGTTTGTCTCGATCTGTAACATCTAGGCGGTAATATTGGATCCAGATGTTACAAATCGAGACGTTTTCGGATGATGCCGGCCCTTTGTCTCAATCTGTAACATCTAGGTCAGATTTTGCAGAGTTACTGTTACAGATCGAGACAAACCGCCGCAGACATCCGCCCTTCAGCAAAAACCACCGCAAAGGGGACAGGTGTCTTTGTGTTGATTCGAACACTTGTTCTATACGTACACATGTTCTATAGTAGGGGTGCTTGCATCGGGCTTAAATTGCAACTAGGATATAGTTGCAGAATGTGAGGCGGGATGACTCGGACCGATAAACTCATCGCCCAACTGCTTAGCTGCCCTTCGACGTATCGGTATACCGATTTTTTAAAAGTCATGGCTTCATATGGCTTTGAAATGGACAACAAAGGCAAGACATCCGGATCGCGCGTTCGCTTCTACAGGCCATCGGATGGCAGGATGTTCGTAATGCACGCGCCACATCCATCTGACGAATTGACAGCGGGGACCATTCGAAACATCGTTCGATTTCTGCAAGATGTCGGAGGTAGTCATGAGTAACGTTTTGGCATACAAGGGTTATTTCGCCCCAGTCGAGTTCGATGCCGAACAGCACGTGCTGACAGGTATGGTCGCCGGCATTAGGGACGCAATCGTATTTGAAGGCTCCACGGCTGAAGAAGTGGAGCAATGCTTCCACGACGCCGTCGACGATTACCTTGAGTTTTG
>URIJ01000181.1 GCA_900547835.1 uncultured Collinsella sp. | reverse complement strand
GTGCAACTGTCACTTCTATCGACGAAGTGATTCCAGGAAATCCCATGCTGCAAAGGCCCTCGGTGCCCCAGGGCGACGTAGAGGGTTTTTGGCGGGCGCGCGAAAAACATGGCTTCGAAGGTGCAGCGCGCTATGTGGGGGCCTACGGTTCGTCAAGACTGTCAAAACCCTGGTTAAGCACCTTACGAGGAGAGGCTGACAGACAGAAAGAAAGGGTGTTAACTTTGAATCCTATGGAATTTATTGAGCGGGCCGTATGTTGGGTCTACGTTCGCGGCAAACTTGTGTTCCTGAAGGGTAGGTTCCCTGGCCAGATAGCTATGACGAAGGCGTTTAGGCGGCCCTTTTACTGCCGCGTGTCGACTACGGGACGCATCAACGTGGCAGAGCGAACCTCATTTAACTACGGGTGTGTTTTGATTGCCCACGAACGTATCGATATCGGCAAGGGATGCTTGTTCGGGCCTAACGTGCATGTATATGACTTCGACCACGGCATGGCGCAGGACGGCACGATGTACCGCGACCAGCCGACCAAGACCTCGCCGGTCCGCATCGGAGACAATGTGTGGCTGGGCGCGAACGTTGTTGTGCTCAAGGGCGTCACAATCGGGGATAATGCGGTTATTGCCGCGAACAGCGTCGTCTCAAAAGATGTGCCAGCGAACACATTGTTTTACGAGAAGCGTGAGCGGTGTTATAGGGATCTGCGGTAGTCGAGGACGGTTGCAGTGATGCCCTGCTTCAATATGTATGTAAGCGAGTGTTTGCTCAGCGTAATTAAGCATGGTGGCGCTTTTCGAATGGTTGAGCTTTGTTTTGAGCTTCAAAATAAACTGGCTGATTGCTTTGCCAGGGGACGAAGCCAAGACATTTTCCAACGCTTCAGATGGTGCATAGCGTAGTAGATACTTCGGACTATGGCGGGCTCATGGCACTTCGTGCGGCCTTAGCACCTGCGATGTCATTGACGGCGTGTGCTTGGGACCGCGTATTGGCGCTCACTATAACAACCTGAGCTTTAGCTACAATGGCTACCGTCTCCCCGCTATCTTGGGTGTGCTTGTCGGCTCAGTGCCTATAAAAGAAAGCCCTAAATGCAATCGAGAGACTGAAGGCTACGTAACTGGTCGAATCTGATTTGCGTCGCCTCTGTCGTTCCTACCCCGCAACTCAAACCGAGTTGCGGGGTTTCTTGGTCTTTGGGCGGATTATTCGCTGCCGGTTAACGGTCGTTAACTACTGGGGATGACAATCGTTAAAAGCCTTCTTTCGTCGTGGCCGCCGCTCGCCCTTAGGGCACGTCCAAAATACCCCGTTTTCCGCCTCTGGGCAGGAGCGCAATCCCGCGCTCCCTGACCCAGGGGAGGAAACATGCCCTCATCGAGAGGCTGCCGCAGCAGCTACGACTGCATCGTCAAGATCAAGGGCGTCACTACGCGCCCGATACTGTTTAGCCAGCTCATGCGGAGCGACGGAGAGGGGGCGATGAACCCCGAGGAACTGTTCGCAGACGATCGCGACCCCGCCTCCGAGCAGGAGCGCGTCCATGAGGATGAGCTACATTCGCTCATGCACAGCATACTTGACTGGGCGATATCCTTCCTGAGCGAGTCCAGCCAAGGCACCATCCGCGCCATCTATTTCGAGGGCAAGACCGTCAAGCAGCACAGCGAGGAGGAGTACGTCACCGTCTACGCGATCTACAAGCGCCTGGCACGCTCGTACCCCGTCATCAAGGAAATCGTCCTTGAGGAGTTGGAGGAGCTCGACGACGAGACGCGCGCCGAGCTCGAGGCTATGTTCGGGATCGGCGGTCGCGATGGGAAGTGAGCAGGTGGAAGCCGCGCAGGGCGGGATGCTCCATCGCAGCGGCGACGAGCGATTTGCCGACAACGGACCGAGCGAAGCTGCGGTTGCCGGCGCGCTGCCGCGCGAGCTTCAGCAGGACGCTTCTGCGGCTGCCCACGATGCGCTTTGCGCCCGATACGGATCGATCCGTGTGTGCGTATCCTACGCCGGCGAGTGCAGCATCGAGGAGGCCGTGTCGCACTACCTGGCTGCGCGCGAGAACGTGCGCGACGTCATAGGCGAGGAGCTTGCCTGACGCGATTCGACCGGCATCGGCAAATGCTCCATCAACCCTGAGATTTCCGCCTTCGCCGGCGCAGAGCTGCTGAAGGCGTGGTACGATTGCGTCAGACGCATACAAGAGTCCTCGGCGTCGGTTGTTTTCTTGGCGGGAAGCGCAGCGCATCCCGAGGACATCTCAGAGCCTCCTGGCGCACGTACACATATGTGCAAAAGGAGGCCTTTTCATGCCCAGAACCAAAACGCCAAAACCAGCGGCAAGGGTTTATCGCGCCGCTAGCTACGCCAGGCTCTCCGTCGATGACGAGAGCTACGGCACCAGCGGCTCGGTGCTCAACCAGCATGCCATGATCCGCGACTTCGCCGACGCGAACGGCGGCCTGAGCATCGTCGCCGAGTACTCCGACGACGGTTTCTCGGGCTCCACCTTTGAGAACCGCCCCGGCTGGGGCAGCCTACTCGCCGACGTGGAGGCCGGCAAGATCGACTGCATCGTCGTCAAGGACCTGAGTCGCCTCGGCCGCAACTACCTGGACGTGTCGCGCTACCTGGACCAGGTGTTCCCGGTGCTCGGCGTGCGCGTGATGGCCATCACCGACGGCTACGACTCCGCAGCCGAGAAGACGCCGGCCGACGCGCTGATGCTGCCGGTGAAGAACCTCTTCAACGATATGTACTGCCGCGACGCCTCCGCCAAGACCAAGGCGTCGCTTTCCGCCAAGCGCCGCCGCGGCGAGTTCGTTGGCGCCTTCGCCCCCTACGGCTACGCCAAGGGGTCGGGCCCCGACCGTGGCAGGCTTGTGATCGACCCGGAACCCGCCGGTGTTGTGCGCGGCATCTTCGATGCGCGCATCGGCGGCATGAGCGCCGCCGGCATAGCCGCCATGCTCAATGAGGACCTCGTACCGAGCCCCTATGAGTATTTCGCGGCGAAGGGTGCGGCGCGCAGCTCGAACTTCTGCAAGGGGGAGAGGACCGCCTGGGACGCGCGCACGGTGCTGCGCATCCTCTCGAACGAGACCTATGCGGGCACGCTCGTGCAGGGCAAGACCTGCAAGCCCGATTTCCGGCGCAAGGCGGTGCTTTCCGTCGACGAGTCCGAGTGGGACCGTTCGCCCGGCGCGCACGAGGCGATAGTGGACCCGGCCACCTTCGGCCTGGTGCGCAAGCTGGCGCGCCGCGACATGCGCCTGTCGCCTGGCGCCAAGCGGTCGTTGCCGCTGTCGGGGTTTCTCTTCTGCGCGGATTGCGGCGCGACGATGGCGCGGCATGCGAGCCGCCGCTCTAGCGGCAAACGCTTCTACTACTCCTGCGAGACGCATAGGAAGAACCGCGCCGAGTGCGGCATGCACAAGGTGTGGGAGGACGAGCTTTCGGCGGCGGTGATGCGGGCAGTGCACGGGCACGCCCTCGCGGCGGTCGACGGCGACGCCGCCGTGAGGGGTGCCGAGGCGTACCGCCACGATAGGCGCGCTGAGCTCGCCTGCCGCCTGGAGTCGGTGGAGGGGCGCATCGAGCACAACGGCGACTTGCGGCTGCGCATGTACTCCGATTACGCGGCGGGTGTCATCGACAAGGCCCAGTACGCCGAGCTCGCCCGGGCTGTCGACGTCAGGCTGCAGGAGCTGAAGGGCGAGAAGGCCGGCATCGAGCGGGAATCGGCCCAGCTGGATGACGTGCGCGCGGAGACCTGGGAGCAAACCTTGGCGCGTTATCGCGACGCCGAGGGCCTCGAGCGCGTGATGGTCGTAGAGCTCATCGACAGGGTACTCGTCGGCGAGGGCGGCGACATCGAGGTGGTCTTCCGGTTCGGTGGCCCCGTCGCCGCATGCGCCTCGAAGCAAGAGGGGGTGGCGTGATGGCGGGC
>URIJ01000180.1 GCA_900547835.1 uncultured Collinsella sp. | reverse complement strand
GCGCCCTTGAAGTTGAACGTCAGATTGTCCAAATGCGGCCCGCGCAGCGTCGAGCCGTTACGCGGTTTGGTAAAACCGCGTAACTACAGATCCCCTCCGGCGCCCAGCAGCTTGCGCATGACTTGCTCGGGGTTGACCGAGCCGTCGCGCGGGGCCAGGGCGGTGATCTTCTTCTGCATCTTGTACTCATGCAGCTCGTCCTCGAGCTGGCGCACGCGAGCACGGAGCTTTTCGTTCTCGCGCTCGCGCTCCTCGGCACGCTCCTTCATATCGAGGATGCGCACCACGCCGGCAAGGTTGATGCCCTCGTCGGTCAGCTGGTTGATGAGCTCCAGGCGCTCGATATCGGCACGCGAATACAGACGCGTGTTGCCGCCCGAGCGCTGGGGGTTCACCAGGCCCTTGGACTCGTAGACGCGCAGAGTCTGCGGATGCATGCCGGTCAGCTCGGCCGCCACGCTGATCATGTACAGCGGTTTGTTCCTATTGTCCTCGGCCATGCTACCTGACCCCTTTCCGTCTCGTTATCGTCCATCATAAGCCCGCGGGCGCGGGTGTGCGCCACGACCGCCCTAGTACGTCGCCTTGTAACGGTTGACCTTCTCGCGATAATCGCGCGTGTCGGCCTCGCGCAGCTTGGTCATGGCATCGCGCTCGTCATCGGACAGGTTCGTGGGGACCTGTACCTTGATTTCGACGAGCAGCGCGCCTGTGCGGCCACGGTGCTTAACGTCGGGCGCACCCATCTCCTTAAAGCGGAACTTCTTGCCCGTCTGGGTGCCAGCGGGCACCTTCAGACGAACCGTCGCGCCGCCGGGCGTGGGCACATCCACCGTGCAGCCGAGCGCCGCCTCGTAGACCGAGATCGGCACCTCCATGGTCACATCGGCACCCTTGCGCTTAAACAGCGGGTGCTCCTCCACGTGCGTAGTCACGACCAGGTCACCGCGCTCGCCGCCTGCAACGCCGTACTCGCCGCGACGCTTGTAGCGCAGCTTGCCGCCGTCGACCGCACCCGCAGGCACCGAGACCGTGATGGTCTGCTGTTCGCCCGTCGAGGGAATGCGGTAGGTGACCTTGTGCGTCACGCCGCGGAACGCGTCCTCGGCCGTTACGTCGACAGTCAGCGACAGGTCGCCGCCCTTGCGCGCGCGGTTGCGGCCCGCGCCGGCACCGGCAGCGCCCGCAGCCCCGGCAAAGCCCGAGCCCCAATCGCTGCCCCAGGCGCCGTTGCCGCTAAAGATGCTGTCGAAGATATCGCCCCAGCCGCTGGTGCCGGCACCGGCGCCGTAGCCGCCGCTATACGCGCCGCCCGCGCCCGGCATGCCGCCGAACATGAGCATCTGGTCGTACTCTTTGCGCTTCTTCTCGTCCGAAAGCGTCTCGTAGGCCTCGCTAATCTCCTTAAACTTGGCCTCGTCGCCGCCGGCATCGGGGTGATATTTTTGCGCGAGCTTGCGAAACGCGCTCTTGATCTCTTTGTCGGAGGCGCTCTTGGATACGCCCAGGATGTCATAGAAGGTTTTGCCTGCAGCCATCGTAGCTCCTCTCCTGTTACGTCCGCCGTCCATGCAGACGACGGCTCATGCTTTCATATGGCACTAGGCCAGAAAGGGCCCCGGGTGTTGCCCCGGGGCCCTTCTCAATTACTCCTCGGTGCTCTCGGCCGTATCGGCCGCGGCATCCTCGGGCGCCGCTTCGGGCTCCGGTGCGGGGCGCTTCTCGCCACCGTAGGTCACCGTCACCATCGCGGAGCGCAGGATGCGGTCCGCCATGCGGTAGCCCTTCTGGTACACGTCGTTGACGGTCTCGTCGTACTGCGATGCGTCCTCGACACGCCCCACGGCCTGGTGCTCGAGCGGATCGAACGCCTCGCCCTTGGGGTCGATGGGCTCAACGCCCTCGTGCGCAAACACATCAAGCAGCTTGGCATGAACCGCATCGACGCCGTCGACGAACTGCTTAAAGTCGTCGGCAAGCTCCTGGCTGCGGGCATGGTCGATCGCACGCTCGATATCGTCGACCACCGGCAGCAGCGCGGTGACGAGCTTCTCGGTCGCGCGCTCGCGCTCGGCGATACGCTCATTGGCAGTGCGGCGACGGAAGTTCTCCCAGTCGGCCTGCAGACGGGCGGTGCGCTCGGTGGCGTCCTTTGCCTTGTCCTCGGCGGCCTTCTGAGCCTCTGCCGCAGCATCGAGCTCGTTGCGCACGTCGGCAAGCTCCTTTTGGGCCTGCTCGAACTTGAGCTTAAAGTCGTTGTCGGCGGCTTCCTCACCGGCGCGGATAGCGGCTTCCACCATCTCGTCCTCGGTCATCGTCGCCTCCTTGTTGGAATCCTCTACCTGGTTCTCGGCAGCCTCGGCGGCCTCGGCCTCGTTGGCCTCGGTATCGTCGACGGCCTCTACGGGAATCTTCACGTCCTTCTCCTCAGAGTCAACGGGGGCGGCGCCAGCTGCAGCCGCCTCCGTGCGAGCTTTACGGGCGGACATGATTACTTGTCCTCGTCGTCCACAACCTCGTAGTCGGCGTCGACGACGTCATCGTCGGCAGACTGGGCACCGGCGGCACCGTCGGTCTGCTGCTGAGCGTCGGCGTAGACAACCTGAGCCAGCTCGTAGGCCACGGACTGCAGGGACTCGCCAGCGGCCTTGATGGCCTCGACGTCAGAGCCCTCGAGCGCCTTCTTGGCGTCGGCGATAGCGGCCTCGGCCTTGGACTTCACGTCGGCGGAAACCTTGTCGCCCAGCTCGTTGAGGGTCTGCTCGGTGGAGTAGCACAGGCTGTCGGTCTGGTTGCGGACCTCGACCTCTTCCTTCTGCTTCTTGTCCTCCTCGGCATGAGCCTCGGCGTCCTTGACCATACGATCGACCTCGTCGTCGGACAGAGCGGTGGAGCCGGAGATAGTGATCTGCTGCTCCTTGCCGGTGCCCTTGTCCTTAGCGGAGACCTTGACGATGCCGTTGGCGTCGATGTCGAAGGTGACCTCGATCTGCGGCACGCCGCGGCGGGCAGCCGGGATACCGGTCAGCTGGAACTTACCGAGCGACTTGTTGTCGCGGGCAAGCTCGCGCTCGCCCTGGAGCACGTTGATCTCGACGCTGGTCTGGTTGTCGGCTGCGGTGGAGTAGACCTCGGTCTTGGAGGTCGGGATCGTGGTGTTGCGGTCGATCATCTTGGTCATGATGCCGCCCATGGTCTCGACGCCCAGCGACAGCGGGGTAACGTCGAGCAGCAGGATGCCCTCGACGTCGCCGGTGAGCACGCCGCCCTGGACGGCAGCGCCGTCGGCAACGACCTCGTCGGGGTTCACGGACATGTTGGGCTGCTTGCCGGTCATAGTCTTGACGAGCTCCTGGACGGCGGGCATACGGGTGGAGCCGCCGACGAGGATGACCTCGGTCAGATCGGAAAGCTTAAGCTTGGCGTCGCGCAGGGCGTTGGTGACAGGCTGCTTGCAGCGCTCGAGCAGGTCGCGGGTGATCTTCTCGAACTCGGCGCGGGTCAGCGTGTAGTTGAGGTGCAGCGGGCCGGACTGGTTCATGGTAATGAACGGCAGGTTGATGGTGGTCTGCTGGGCTGCGGAGAGCTCCTTCTTGGCGTTCTCGGCGGCCTCCTTCAGACGCTGCAGGGCCATGGGGTCCTGACGCAGGTCGACACCGTTCTCCTGCTGGAACTTATCGGCCATCCAGTCGATGACGCGCTGATCCCAGTCGTCGCCGCCCAGGTGGTTGTCGCCCGAGGTGGACAGAACCTCAAACACGCCGTCGGCGAGATCGAGGATGGAGACATCGAAGGTGCCGCCGCCCAGGTCGAAGACCAGGATGCGCTGGTCGGTACCCTGCTTGTCCAGACCATAGGCAAGAGCGGCAGCGGTCGGCTCGTTGACGATACGCTTGACGTTGAGGCCGGCGATCTTACCGGCGTCCTTGGTGGCCTGACGCTGGGCGTCGTTGAAGTAGGCCGGGACGGTGA
>URIJ01000179.1 GCA_900547835.1 uncultured Collinsella sp. | reverse complement strand
GATCAGCGACCTCATTCCCGCCATCGTTGAGGCAGTGGGCGGCGACAACAATATTAAGTCTGTCGAGGCCTGCTTCACCCGTCTGCGCATCCAGCTCAATGACTGTGACAAGGTGGTTGATGACGCCGAGTTTACCGAAAAGCTCGAAGCGCGTGGCATCGTGCATGTCAACGGCGGCGTGCAGATTGTCTACGGCAACATGGCGTCTAACTACGCAACTCAGATGCGCGAGCTGCTGGGTATGGAGTAAACGACTCAAACACACGATCAAGATTAATACAGGTCGGCGTCCGATTCTTCAATCGGGCGCCGACCTGTGCTGTTTTGGGGCGAATGGGCAAGTGCATGACGTGCTCGCTGCTCTCTTTTGGCACTGCCTATCGTGTATTCGGACGCCTTGCGACGGTGAGGTGCGTTCTTTTCAGTTCTAGCGTGTTTGCGGCTAGCGCTGCGCCCGAAGTCGATTTGCACAGCTGATATACAGAGCGTTAACCGCGCTTTGTAGGCTCATGCCCTCAACCAAGGCGGTCGAGTACTCGCTGAGTGATTCCGCGCTCACGGGTAGCAAGAGCTCGCGCGCCCCGTTGTTATCGAATGCCATGTTGCTCGATATCCAAATAACGCGGCAACCTCGCCGCTTGGCCTCAACGTAAAGATTGAAGATATGGCTCGTCTTCCCTGAGAACGATACAAAGATGGTTAGATCGTCGGGTTGGAGCAGACAGAGCGACGTCTCCTGTCCCTTGACGGAGCCAAATGAGAAGCACAGTCGGTTTACGCGGCTCAGCTTTTCGCAGAGTGAGCGGGCGACGAGATTGGAGAATGAGCTTCCGTATACGTAGACATTTTGCGCATCGAGAAGCCAGTCAACGGCCCGTTCGAGTCGATCCTCAGTGAGTAGGCGTTTTGTTTCAAGCAAAGAGGTTTCTACGATATCAAAATACCAGGGTATATCGATTTGCTTATGAGCCCTTGCCTCGGTTGTCTCACGCTGGAGCCAAGCGTTGAAGTCGTCAACTTGCTCTTTGAACGATCGAAAGCTCGAGCCGTTTACGCGCCTGCAGAAGCGCGAGATGGTCGCGGGCGATGTATTGCACGCGCGGGCAAGTTCTTCTATTGAGAGCTCTGGGACCTCGTCGTGATGGGAAAGGGCGTAGAGTGCGATGTGGGCGTCAAGGCTGCCGCCCTTCTCGACGTCTTCGATACAAGACCTGAGGTTCGAATAGACCTCGTACATCGACATTCAAATCACTCCAAACAATAATGCCCCGGAGCGGATATGCCATCTCCGGAGCATTGTGGTGAAGCTATGGGACGGATTTATTCCATGCCCAAGTATTCTCTCATTTCGACTTTGTAGACAGAAGCTTTATTGCCGTAAACGATCTGAACACCGCCGCCAACGTGCACGATGGCACTGGCGCCGAGGTCTTTGGTGAAGACGCTATCGTCCTTGACTAGGGCAGTGTCTTTGAGGCTGAGCCTCAGGCGAGTGAAGCAGGCGTTGACACCCGAGATGTTATCGGCGCCGCCCACGGCTTCCACGATCTGTGGGATGAGCTCGCTTACCTGGATAGGTGCTTTGGAGTCGATGGCCGACGTGTCATCCGCTGCCTGCGTGTCATCATCCTCACGGCCCGGGGTTTTGAGGTCAAATTTCTTGATAAAGGTGCGGAACAGCACGTAATAGATCCCGAAGTAAGCGATGCCGAGCGGAATAAGCCAGAACCAGTTGGAGCCTTTATCGGCGTTCATGATGCCGTTGAAGATCCACGAGAGGAGCGGTCCGCCGAAGGCGGAAGGCCCGGGCACATTGAACTGTACCAGGTAGGTGAGTACATACGCGATGCCGCACAGCAGGGCGTGGACCACATAGAGTACGGGCGCTACAAAGAGGAAGGAGTACTCGAGCGGTTCGGTTATGCCCATGATGGCGGCCGGAATGACGGCGGCGATCATGAGGGAGCCGACCTTCTTTTTATTCTCGGGACGGGCACAGTGGTAGATGGCGAGCGCCGCCGCGGGCAGGCCGCACATGGCGAACAGCACTTTGCCGTTCATGACGTATTTTGAGATGTCGATGTCGTACATCATGCCGGGCGTGTTGAGCATGGCGTTGTAGATGTTGACAGCACCCTCGACGGTCTGGCCGTCAACCTGGATGCTACCGCCCAGAGAAGTGAAGAAAAACGGCAGGTAGATGAAATGATGCAGGCCGAAGGGCAGAAGCATGCGCTCGGAGAAGCCATAGATGAACGCGCCAAACACCCCGGTGGAATCGATGAGTGTCGAGGCGGCCTTTAGGCCGGTTTGCACAAACGGAAACACGAAGGCGAGCGCAACGCCCACCAGGCTCGCGAAAACGACGGTGAGGGCGGGGACGCAGCGTGTACCGTTGAAGATGCCGAGCACCGGCGGAAGCTGCACCTTATAGAATCGGTTGTGGATCCACGCGACTACCAAGCCGATGATGATGCCGCCGAATACGCCGGTATCGAGTGTGGTTACGCCCAGGATGGCGTTCTGACCGGTCTGCAGGTTGGCGGGATCGATGGTGCCCAGCAGGATAAGCAGCTGACCCATGATCGTGTTCATGGTCATGTAGCCGATGAAGCCTGAGAGTGCGGCGGTCGCCTTCTCGGCCTTGGCGTAACCGTAGGCGATGCAGATCGCAAAGAGAACCGAGATGTTACCATTGATAACGTTGCCGGCTGCTTTGATGAGTGTGCTAAAGATCACCATCGGCTCGGTGCCCAAAAACGGGCAGAGCGAGATGAGGTTAGCATTGGAAAGGGCGGAGCCCAGACCGACCAAAATGCCGGAAACGGGCAGGAGGAGGACCGGCGCCATGAGCACCTTGCCGAGTCTCTGGAACTCGCTGTAGAGCTTGCTTTCTTTCATGATGTTCCTTCGATGCGCGGGGAGTTAGGACAGGGTCGGCCAATAATCGCCGTTCGCTTCGATCAGGTCGTCGAGGATTTGGCGCGCGACGGTAGTCGAAGGGACGGTCTTGTTGATTGCGATGGCTTCGAGCGCCTTCTGGTAGGAATGCTCGTAATATGCGTCGACGGCGAGCTTCTCACTGGCATTCTGCTCTTCGATAAGCCCCTTGTAAAAGGTGGGGATAGCAGGCTGGCTGATGGGTTCGGGGCCCCAAGAGCGCAGGTAGGCGGGGACCTCGACCATGGCGTCATCGGGCAGATTGGGGATGGCACCGTAATTCTCGACGATTACGAGATAACGTTCGCACTTGTTGTAGGCGATAGAGGCTGCTGCGTCGACGATAAAGTCGCCAAAGACCGTGAAGCTCTGTACGGGGCTCTTGTAATTGGCGGGATCTGCCAGGTACTTGTCGTGCTCGGCAAACATCTCCTTCTCGCGTCCGTTGATGACGTTGTCGGCGCGCGTCCAGTTGGGGTCCATGTCATCTGCCATGTCTTTGGAGTACAGGTAGTACTGCAGGTAGCTGTTGGGCAGATACTCGGGATAGTCCTTCACAATCTTGACGTATTGACCCCAGGTGTGCATCCAGTCCTTGTCCTTGTGATGCTTGTCGCTCACGGCCATGCCGTGCTCGAGAATCATCTGACGGAGCTCCGGCAGACGATCGCGCCCCTGCTTGTCGTAGATTTTGGTAAACCAGCCAAAGTGATTGAGTCCAAAGTACATGGGGTCGATATCGCGCCAGCTGGGAAGTCCGAGCATCTTAGAGTACGAGAGCAAGATAGCCGTGGGCATATCGCAGATGTTAAGGATATGGTCGTTGTTAAACTCGCGACGTGTGGCCTCGGCGACAACTGCGGCGGGGTTGGAATAGTTGAGGATCCAGGCGTCTGGACTGTATTTCTTGGCGTAGCGTACGAGGTCGAAGACGCCGGGGATGGACCTGATGCCATAGGAGATCGAACCGCCGGCACCGCAGGTTTCCTGTCCCACGCAACCGTACTTGAGAGGGATGCGCTCGTCCTGGCGACGCATCTGAAGGCCACCCTGGCGGATTTGCGCGAAGACGAAGTCGACATCGGTGAATGCCTTTTCGGGATCGGTCGTCACGACAACTTCAATGTCAGGAGCTTCCTGCTCGATTAACTGCTTCATGATGTCGT
>URIJ01000178.1 GCA_900547835.1 uncultured Collinsella sp. | reverse complement strand
GGCGCGATTGCGGTGCGCCTCGCCTGCGTCGACGATGTCTGGCTTACGGCGGGACAGCTCTACCTGTATGACATCGCGCGCCTGAACGACACGGCGGTCGACGGACCGGGTGCGGTGCATCCCGAGGATCTGCAGGACGGCTTTGACACCTCGTGCATCAGCTTCTTCTTGCGTCTGGTCCGCGACATCATGGGCGCCCAGGGGCGGTACGTAAAGTCCCTCAACATCTACGAACAGGAGTGGGAGTAGGGGATGGGTAGTTGTCGCCTGCCCTGCCTTTTGCCTTTTTGTCTCAATCTGTAACATCTACAGGCCAAAAATCGGTTTTCCTGTTACAGGTCGAGACAAAGAGGTGCAATGCTGCACGAATGTCTCGATCTGTAACGTTTGGCGGCCGCTTGTGCCCGTAACTGTTACAGGTCGAGACGTTTGTCGGCGGAGGCAACGGTGACGATGGTCCATTTGTCCGATGTGGTGGTGATGGAAGTGCCTAATACCGTTCTCAAACACAAACATACGACTCGTAACACGTTGGCGCGGAATAGGATGCTTGCCAGGCTCACGGAGGCGGCTGAACAAGGCGTGCTGCTTGTGACACACGACAATGCCGAGCTCATGTGGCTACGGCGTCATGTGGGAACCGATGATATTGCGGAGCCCGAGCCGTATTTGTTCTGTTTTCAACATGATTGGGATGCGCTGACGCCGACGGAGCGAGCGCTGCGGGCCATCAAAGGGCTTGCGGAGTTTCATCCCGATTGGGCGTTTTGGGGCTATGACGCGGCGCTTTTGTGGGGTCTGGAGGTGCCGAATGATCTGCTTGGGCCACGATACCTTGTTAAGACAGGTTGCTCGGTGCCACTGAGTGCAGGATGTCGGCTGTTGCGTCCGCAGGCGGCGGGCGCACTTGAACAAGTCGACGGCGTGCAGGTGACGTCGTTTTGGCGCACGGTGGAGGATTGTCTACTGCGTGCGCCGTTCTCCTACGGGTTGGCGATTGCCGATTCTGCACTGCGGGCGAAAGGCGTATCACGTGGGGATTTGTGCGAGCGCCTCCGCGCCGATTGCGAGGGCAGGCGAGGGTATCGCAGGGCACAGGTGATTGCGTCGTATGCGGACGGGCTGTCCGAAAACGGCGGCGAGTCTCGGTTCCGAGCATTCTTTATTGCGTACGGCTTTCCGGTTCCGGAGCTGCAGGTGGAGTTTCGCGACCCGCTCGATCCGAGCCAGGTGTTTCGCGTCGACTATTTTTGGCGGCTCGAGGACGGGACGTGTGTCATCGGCGAGCTCGACGGAAAGGGGAAGTACACCTTGCAGAGCGGCGAGGGTCGGGAGTCGGTTGACCCATTCGTGGCAGAGCGTCAGCGGGAATCTCATCTGACAATGCTCGGGCATAAGGTGCTTCGGTTTACGTTTAATGAACTCAAAGGCCCGGGGAAGCTAGTCGAGAAAATGAGGCTGGCGGGTATTCCTCGGCAGGTTGAATTGGCTGAGGAGTGGAGATGCCAGTGGTATGGGCGCTGAGAGGTTTTGTCTCGATCTGTAACGTTTAGAGGTTGTTTGAGCTCGTAATTGTTACAGATCGAGACAAGCCGGTGAAACGTCGACCGAATGTCTCGATCTGTAACATCAGGGGGCCCAATAACCCTGTACCTGTTACAGTTCGAGACATTTCCCTGGTGTCGCTGGGGTGGGACTGCAGCGTATTCCGTCCCCCACATCCCCTCTTCCCTCCGTTAACCGATATGCTCGACTTTAGGTCGCTGCATTAGGTGATAATGGACAAATGTTCAAGTTAATCGTGAGGGAGGAGCTCGATATGGCGTCTGCCGATCGTTCCACGTTGTTTATCAATGCGACTGTCCTGGATGGTTCGGAACATATGGAGCCGCAGCCCGACATGGCCGTGGCCGTTGAACGCGGTGTCATCACGTGGATGGGGCCGAGTGCTGTGGCGCAGGCGCCTGCGGGTGCCGAGGTTATCGACCTGGCAGGTGCTTATCTCATGCCAGGCCTCATCAATATGCATGTGCATCTGTGCGGCTCGGGCAAGCCGGTTTCGGCGGGCGATGCGGGCGCGCTGATGAAGAAGCTCGATAATCCCGTGGGCCGCGCCATCGTGCGCCACATCCTCAAAGGCAGCGCCCAACAGCAGCTGGCAAGCGGCGTGACCACGGTGCGCGGTGCAGGCGACCCGCTGTTTGCCGACATCGCAGTGCGCGATGCTATCGATGCCGGCAAGTATCAGGGTCCGCGTCTGGTGGCGCCGGGAACGGGCGTCACGGTTCCGGGCGGCCATGGTGCGGGCTTGTTCGCCCAGGTGGCAAACAGTCCCGCCGAGGCAGCCGAACAGGTGCGCGACCTGTATGCGCGCGGTGCCGACGTCATTAAGCTGTTCGTAACGGGCGGCGTATTCGATGCGACCGAGGTGGGCGAGCCGGGCGTGCTGCGTATGCCAGTGGAGGTTGCCGCGGCGGCATGCAAGGCGGCGCACGATATGGGCCTTCCGGTTATGGCTCATGTCGAGAGTACCGAGGGCGTGAAGGCCGCGCTTGAGGCCGGCGTTGACACGATTGAGCACGGCGCTCCGTTGACGCCCGAGATTCTGGAGCTGTACCGTGGCGCCGCGGGCACGCAGCTCGAGGGGCGTGCTCCGAGTGTGACCTGCACTATCAGCCCGGCGCTGCCGTTTGTATTGCTCGACCCGGAAAAGACCCATTCTACCGATACGCAAAAGAAGAACGGCGACATCGTGTGCTCGGGCATCATCGAGAGCGCCCGTGCCGCACTGGAAGCTGGCGTTAAGGTGGGCCTTGGCACGGACTCAAGCTGCCCGTTCGTGACGCAGTATGACATGTGGCGCGAGGTCGCCTATTTTGCCAAGTATGTCGACGTGAGCAACGCCTTCGCACTGCATACAGCCACGCAGGTTAATGCCGAGCTGCTGGGGCTGGGCGGCGATACTGGCGCGATCGAGTGCGGCAAGGCTGCCGATATCTTGGTAACGCGCGAGAATCCTCTCGATAATCTGTGCGCTCTGCGTGAGCCGATACATGTGATGTGTCGCGGTAATCTGGTACGCAAGCTCAAGGTGAAGCGTATTCCCGAGGTGGACGCCGAGCTCGACGCGATTATGGCCATGCCGGCTGAGGCGCTGGCCGAGGAGCTTGCCCGCGACGGCGTGGCGTAAGCGCGCGATATGGCGATGCGAAAAAGGGACAATCCTTTTGTCATAATCAGAAAAAGCCGAGGTCCCGGTGCGAGGCCTCGGCTTTTATTTGTCCTATGGTGTAGCGGCTATGAGCGCGTCTCCATCTTGGCGTGGCACTTGGGGCAGGTGACGCGAATCTTGCCCTTGCCCTTGGGAACGGAGAGCATCTGGCCGCAGTTGGGGCACTTGAGGTATGCCGTGGTCTTGCGACCCTTCCACATCTTCTTGGCCGTGCGCTTGGCACGCTCAAAGTCTTCCTTACTGGTGCCGGCTGCGCGCGAGGTGCTGGCCGCTGCAGTTCCACCGCCCAAGCTGGCGACGAACTTGCCCAGGCCGGGGACGTTCGCGGTCGCGGTGACAAAGGCCGCATTCTCCTTGCGGCGGGCGTTGACGTTTTTGGACAGGCCGCGCAGCACGCCAATCACGATTACGGCGATGGCAATCCAGCTGAGCCACTGGATGCGGGCTATCGATCCGATCATCGCGATGACGATGCCGGCAAAACCCATCACGATGGTGAGTTCATCGGCACCATTGCGACCCTTCATAAAGTCATTCATGCAAATTGCCTTTCGTTCGATATGCTGCACGCCTTTATACCCGATTTAGAGCAAGGGGGACAGGTTAATCTGCACCAATGTGGTGCAAACATACCTGTCCCCGGAATACCAAGACGGTGCAAAGAAGTCTGTCCCCAATGCCCCAATTACTTGGAGAGCTTGTCGACGACGCGTTCGATTTCGGCGAGCTTGGCGGCTTTGAGGTCTTCGTCGCCCGATTCGATTGCCGAAGTCACGCAGCCCTCGATATGCGCCTTGAGCACGTCGGCGTTGATGCGCGCGAGGAGCGCCTGTGTTGCCATGAGCTGCGTGGAGATATCGACGCAGTAGCGGTCCTCCTC
>URIJ01000177.1 GCA_900547835.1 uncultured Collinsella sp. | reverse complement strand
AGGCGCTTGAGGACGTCGATGAGCAGCTCGTAGAAGCGCTCGGCAGAAGCGAGCTCCATGCTCTCGTCCGGGGTGTGGACATCGGAGAGCGTCGGGCCCACGGCGATGGCGTCCAGACCGTGCAGGGCCTCGGCAAACAGGCCGCACTCAAGGCCGGCGTGAATGGACTCGATGCGCAGCTCGGAGCCAAAGAGCTCACGATAGCTCTCGACAAAGACGTCGCGGACCGGCGAATGCTCGGCATAGCTCCAGCCGGGATACTCAAACTCAAACTTGGCGTCGAAGCCCAGGACATCGGCCAGCGTCTGCAGGCGGTCCTTGAACTCGTCCTGCAGCGAGGTGATCGAGGAGCGCGGGGACAGCATGATCTTGACCTCGTCGTCAGAAGTGGCAACCACACCGATGTTGGAGGAAACCTCGACGGAGCCGTCGGTGGCGACGTTGCGGCGAATCACGCCGTTAGGGGCAAGACGCAGGGCGCGGATGAGGGCAAGCGCGGACTTCTGGTCCATGGCCTCGACCTCGGCGTCGTCGGCAATCTCGACGGTGCAGGTAAAGCCGGGGTCGAAGACCTCGAGCTCGGCAGTGACGTCGGCGATGATGCCCTTTGCGATCTGGGCCGCGGCCTCGGCGGCAGCGTGGTCGGCGTAGACCAGAACAGCCTTGCACTCACGGTTGATGGCGTTGTCCTTGGTGCCGCCGTTAAAGCTAACGATGGCGGGCTCGCCGGCAACCATCAGGCGGTCGATGATGCGGGCCATGATGAGGTTGCCGTTGCCGCGCTCTAGGTTGATATCGTTGCCGGAATGACCACCCAGTAGGCCGGAGATGTCGAGCGTGAGGGTGCTGCCGGTCTTGTGCTCGCGCACGATGGGGCAGGCGTAGGTAACAACGACGCCGCCGGCGCAGCTGACGGTGGCAACGCCCTCTTCCTCGGAGTCAAGGTTAATCATGGTGCGGGCGCTAATCTGGGACTTGTCGAGCGTCTCGGCACCGACCAGGCCAGTCTCCTCGTCGGTGGTGAATACGCACTCGAGGGCGGGGTGAACGATCGAATCGTCATCGAGAACAGTGAGCATCAGAGCGACAGCAATGCCGTTGTCGGCACCCAGGGTGGTGCCGTTAGCGGTGAGGACGCCGTCCTTGACGACCAGGTCGATACCGTCGGTCGTAAAGTCGTGCTCAACGGAGCCCAACTTGTCGCACACCATATCGATGTGGCCCTGCAGCATCACGGTCGGGGCATTCTCGGCGCCGGCAGACGCGGGCTTGCGAATGATGACGTTGTAGACCTCGTCCTGGTACACATCGAGACCGCGCTCCTTGGCAAACGCAACCAGGAAATCGCTGATGCCCTTCTCGTTGCCAGACCCACGGGGGATCGCGCTGACCTCCTCAAAGAAATGGAACAGCTGGGCGGGCTCGTAGCCGGTAATCTTGTAGTCCATGGTGCCTCCTTGGCGCAACTGGTTAGACAGTAAGACATGCGACTTGTATATTCCCAGACTTTGCGTGCATAAACCAGTCGAAAACGCCGAGCGCCCTCGCATCATCGGCTAACGGTGGACCGTATAGCGTAACGGTCACAACTTCCGCAGCTCTACAAATCGAGGCGCCCTTTTCGGAGCGCCTCGATTGCGCGTATCAAATTGTCGCCACGCCCTACAGCGCGCCGGAACCGGCTTGCATCATGCCGCCGGGGCCCGAGGTCACGCCGCCGCTCACGGGCGCGGCGTTGCCGGTGTGCGGTGCCGCCGGGGCGGTATCGCCACCGAGCGTGCCCGCCGGACGCGGTGCCGGAATCTCGCCCGTGCCGTGACTAAAGACAAACTTGCCGTCGGCCACATCGCACTGAACGGTATCGCCCTCGCCCCACTCACCGGCCAGCAGTTCCTCGGACAGCGGGTCCTCAATGAGCTTTTGGATGGCACGGCGCAGCGGACGCGCGCCATTGGTGAGGTCGGTGCCCTCGGCCACAATCTTGTCGTAGGCCGCATCGGTGAGCTTGATGTTCATGCCGTTGGCAATCAAACGCTGACGCAGGTCGTCCACCAGCAGGTGCGCGATCTTGGTGAGATTCTCGCCCGAGAGCTTCTGGAACACCACGATGTCGTCGATGCGGTTGAGCAGCTCGGGGCGGAACAGGCGCTTGAGCTCGCCCATCGCGCGGCCGCGGATCTCACTCGACGTGAGGCCCTGCTCGCCGGTGGTGCCAAAACCGACGTTCGCATCCTGTGCGATCTCGCGGGCGCCCACGTTGGACGTCATGATGATCACGGTGTTGCGGAAGTCGACCGTCTTGCCCTGGCTATCGGTCAGACGACCCTCCTCCAGCACCTGCAGCAGGATGTTGAAGATATCGGGGTGCGCCTTCTCGATCTCGTCGAACAGCACGACCGAGTACGGGTGGCGACGAACGGCCTTGGTGAGCTGGCCGCCCTCGTCGTGACCGACGTAACCCGGAGGGCTACCGATGAGCTTGGAGACCTCGAACTCGCTACCGAACTCGGACATGTCGAAGCTGATGAGCGCGTCCTTGCTGCCAAAGAGATACTCGGCGAGCGTCTTGGCGAGCTCGGTCTTGCCCGTGCCGGTGGGACCCAGGAAGATAAAGCTGCCGCCGGGGCGACGCGGGTCCTTGAGCGGCGAGCGGCTGCGGCGCACGGCCTTGGCGACGGCCTCGACGGCCTCGTCCTGGCCGATGATGCGCGTCTTGAGCACGCTTTCGGTCTGCAGCAGGCGCCGGCTCTCGCTCTCGGTAAGCGAGGATACCGGCACGCCCGAAGTCACGGACACAATATCGGCGATCTGACTCACATCGATGGTGAGCGGGCTGGCGTCGAGCTCGGCGGTCCAGGCAGCCTTGGCCTCGGCGAGTTCAATCTCGGCAGCCTTCTGCTGCTCGGTGATCTCGGCGGCCTTGTTCATGTCGTCGCTCTCGGTGGCCTCCTGCGCGGCGGCCTTGAGCTCCTCTATGCGATGCTCGGCCTCGCGCACCGGCTCGGGCGCGCGGTTGGCGGCGATGCGGGCGCGGGCGCCGGCCTCGTCAATGAGGTCGATGGCCTTATCGGGCAGGAAGCGATCCTGGATGTAGCGGTTGGAGAGGTTCGCGGCGGCCTCGATAGCACCCTGCGTATAGCGCACATGGTGGTGCTCCTCGTAGCGCGGCTTGAGCGCGGTCAGGATCTTGACCGTGTCCTCGACGCTCGGCTCCTCGACATCGATGGTCTGGAAGCGACGCTCGAAGGCCGGGTCCTTGGTGAGGTACTTGCGGAACTCCTCGGCCGTGGTGGCGCCGATAATCTGGAAGGCACCGCGCGCGAGCACGGGCTTGAGCATGGAGCTCGCGTCGATGGAGCCCTCGGCAGAACCGGCACCGATGATGGTGTGCATCTCATCGATAAACAAGATGACGTCGTCGGCCTCGGTTGCCTCCTGGATCACGTTCTTGAGGCGCTCCTCGAACTCACCGCGATACTTGGCGCCCGCGACAAGACCCGGCAGGTCGAGCGTCCAGATGTTCTGGTTCATGAGGTTCTCGGGCACGTTGCCGGCAGCGATCTGCTGCGCCAGGCCCTCGACGATGGCCGTCTTGCCCACGCCGGGATCGCCCAGGATAAGCGGGTTGTTCTTGGTGCGGCGCGAAAGGATCTCCATCATGCGCTGGACTTCCTTTTCGCGGCCAATCACGGGATCGAGCTCGCCGTCGCGCGCCTTTTGCGTGAGGTTGGTGGCGAACTGCTTGAGCGTGTCGGTGCCGCTCCCCTTTTGCTGAGAGGCATCCGAGCCGCTAAAGAACGGCAGACCCGCACCGGGACGACCAGCACCGGCACCAGCGAGCGGACGCTTCTTGTCCTGGTCCTTGGCGGTAAGTTTCTCGATAGCCTTTTTGATGGAGGCGGACGACACACCCAGGCGCATGAGGATGTCCATGGCCATGCCGTTACCCTCTTCGACGATGCCGATCAGCAAGTGCTCGGTCGACACGTAGGTCTGGTTGTTCTCACGTGCCACGCGGAAGGAGCGCTCCATCACGCTAATGACGAGCGGCGTAAAGGCAAGCTTGGCAGCCTCGGTCTCCTCGCTGGGCTCGGGAACCGTGGTCTGGACCTC
>URIJ01000176.1 GCA_900547835.1 uncultured Collinsella sp. | reverse complement strand
GCCGGATGCAAGTTGACCACGCGGTTGGGAAACGCCGCCAGCAGCGGCGTGTGCACCATGCGCATGTAACCGGCCATGACCACATATTCGCAGCCGCGCTCGAGCAGCTCGTGCGCGATGATCTCGTCGGCGGCGATGGGGTCGGCATAGACATCCTTGGACAGCGTGAGCGTCTGGATGCCCGCGCGCTCAGCGCGCTGCAAACCCTTAGCCGAAGGACGGCTCGACACCACAAGCTCAATCGAAGCGTTGAGCTTGCCGGCGGCGATCAGATCGATCAGCGCCTGCAGGTTGGTACCCGAACCGCTGATGAGCACACCGATCTTGAGCGGCTCGGCCGTATCGGTGCCGGTCGGACGGGTGTAGGGCACAAAGCCCAGGCCCTCACTAGCAGCCATCTGCTCGTTAGCGCTCATCGGAGTACACGACCTTACCGGAACCCTCGACGCACTCGCCCACGCGGAACGGCTTCTCGCCCAGCGCGACCAGGGCTTCGGTAACCGCGGCCTCGTCCTCGGGGGCGACGATCAGGCACAGGCCGACGCCCATGTTGAAGGTCTTGCATGCCTCGTTGGGCGCGAGCTCGGCCTGGCGCGACACGTAGGTGATGACGGGCGGAACGTCCCAACCCATCTCGGCGCCGTTGCGGGTGACCACGGCGTCGACGTCGTCGGCGAGCGCGCGGTTGAGGTTCTCGGTAATACCGCCGCCAGTGATGTGGGCAATGGCGTGCACCGGAGCGCCGCCGCGCAGCAGCTCCAGAATCGGCTTGACGTAGATGCGCGTGGGAGCCAGCAGGGCGTCTGCCAGCGAAGCACCGCCGAGCTCCTCGAGCGGACGGCTCAGCTCCTCGGCCTTAGCGGCGGCCTCGGGCGTGCCCGGCTTAATGCCGTCGACGCCGATGACCTTGCGCACGAGCGAGTAGCCGTTGGAGTGCACGCCGGCGGAAGGCAGGCCCAGGATCACATCGCCCGGGCGGACGTTTGCGGGGTCGAGCATCTTGGGACGGTCGACGACGCCCACGGTAAAGCCGGCAAGGTCGTAGTCGGCCGGAGCCATGACGCCGGGGTGCTCGGCCATCTCGCCGCCCACGAGCGCGCAGCCCGCGAGCTTGCAGCCGTCGGCCACGCCCTTGATGATCTTTGCCATGTGCTCGGCCTCAATGTGACCGATGGCAACGTAATCCAGGAAGAACAGCGGCTCGGCGCCCGAAGCCAGAATGTCGTTGACGCACATAGCGACCAGGTCCTGGCCCACCGTCTCGTGACGGTCCATGATCTGGGCGAGCACGAGCTTGGTGCCCACGCCGTCGGTGCCGCTGATCAGGATCGGGTCTTCCATATCCTTGAGCGCGGCGGCCGAGAACAGGCCACCAAAGCCACCGATGCCGCCGATAACCTCGGGGCGGTTGGTGTCCTTGACCATCTGCTTAATAGCGTCGACGGCGCGGCCGCCCTCGGCGGTATCGACGCCGGCGTCCTCATACGTCACATGCTTGCTGTCGCTCATCTGAGCCTTCCTCTCCCACTACCGTGGCGCCGCGCGGGCGCCAAACGGTGCTCATAGTTGCGTTCATTTCGGCGCGCGCCATAACAACGCGCGCCGCTCAATCAACAAAACAGCAGGTAAAACCTACCAAAATAAACCTGTCCCTACATGGCAGGTTTTAAGCCTCGCCGTGCTCCTCTTCCCAGCTGCGATCGTCGTATTTCTCGACCACGGCGTCGTCGTCAAAGTGCAGCGGCTTGTCCAGGTTGCGGGGCTTAAAGCCCTCCATGAACTTGTCGCGGCCAAAACTCTCGGGAATCGCCACGGGGTAGCGGCCGGTAAAGCACGCATCGCAGTAACCGCCCTTGGGCATGACCTTAAGCAGGCCCTCGACCGAAAGGAAGGCCAGCGAATCGGCGCCGATATACTCGCAAATCTCGTCGACCGTCTTGTTGGCGCTGATAAGCTGCGACTGCACGTCGGTATCGATACCGTAGAAGCACGGCCAGATGACCTCGGGCGAGTTGATGCGGATGTGAATCTCCTTGGCGCCGGCGTTGCGCAGCATCTTGACGAGCTGCACCATGGTGGTGCCGCGCACGATGGAGTCGTCGATGACGACCAGGCGCTTGCCCTCGATGTTGTCGCGCAGCGGGTTGAGTTTCATACGCACGCCCATGGCACGCAGCTCCTGCGTAGGCTCGATAAACGTACGACCCACGTAGCGGTTCTTGATAAGGCCCTCACCAAAGGGAATGCCACTCTCGTGCGAATAGCCCTCCGCGGGCGGCAGGCCGGAGTCGGGCACGCCGATGACCAGGTCGGCCTCGACGGGCTCCTCATGTGCCAGCTGACGACCCATGTCATAACGGCAAGCGTAGACGCTCTTGCCGTTCATGATGGAATCGGGGCGAGCGAAGTAGACCTGCTCAAAGATGCAGTTAGCAGGCTCCTCGGCGGCAGGCACGCCTTGCTCGGACACAAGGCCCTCGGCGCTGATGCGCAAAATCTCGCCGGGACGGACGTCGCGGACGTACTCGGCACCCACAATGTCGAGCGCACAAGTCTCGGAGGCGACGACCCAGCCGCCGGCGCGGGTGACATGGGTGGCAACGTCAACCGTCGCGGCGCCGTCCTGCGACGGCAGCTGCGAAACGGATGCGGCATCGGCCTGGTCCAGGCCCTCATCCACCAGCTTGCCCAGCACGAGCGGGCGAATGCCGTGCGGATCGCGGAATGCGTAGAGCGCCTGCTCGTTGATGAGCGTCATGGCGTAGCCGCCGCGCACGAGCTCCATGGTCTTGCGAATGCCCTCGCGCAGGTGGCCCGTACGCTGGGTAAAGTAGCCGATGAGCTTGGTCGCGACCTCGGAATCCGAATTGGAGAGGAACGGCACGCCCAGCTCGATCAGCTGGCGGCGCAGCTCGTCGGTGTTGACGAGGGTGCCGTTGTGCGCGAGCGCGATAATGACGCTATTGATGGTAGAGAGGTGCGGCTGAGAGGCTTCCCAGCTCTTGGCGCCGGCGGTGCCGTAGCGCACATGACCCACGGCCAGCTGACCGGAGAGCGTCGACAAGTCGGCATTGGAGAACACGCGGTCGAGCAGGCCCAGATCCTTGCGGACCATAACCGTACCGCCGTCACCAACAGCGATTCCCGCCGATTCTTGGCCACGGTGCTGCAGTGCACGCAGGCCAAAGTACGTCAGTCGAGCCACGTCGCGATCGGGCGCCCAGACACCAAAAACGCCGCATTCCTCATGCAGCTGGTCAGAGTCCGGATCATACGTCGACATGGCGTTCACCTGTCCCGCGGCACGCTCGGCCGCGCGGATGGTTTCTTGAGACATGGCATCCCCTCAGAGCCTCGTATTTTGGCGTTACCCGCCTTATTATACGCACGGCGCGACGCGCTCCCCAGCGCATGAGCAGCGCTTTTTAAAAGCCCACCGAGCTAATAATCAGTTTTGTTGCCAAACATTTTATCGGTCTGTCCAGTGTAAGTGCCCGCGCCCCCAGATGGCCGCCGCGTCTGCCGTTGGGGATTACAAAGTTGCAATTGGGACGTTCGTCCTGTCTTTTGGCAGGTCGGCGGCGTATCCTTATAACCTACAACAAAGCGAGAAAGGTTCTGTATGGATCGAAACGAACTCGACCCTAGCGTCCCCAGCGCCACAGAGGTCAAGAAGATTCCCCTCATCATTAAGGTGTACGCCGTCCTGTGCATCCTTTCCGGCGTGGGCACGCTCCCGTCGGTCGCTGCCTTTATGTGGCAGGTCATCACGGCACTTGTTAACGGCAACGCCACCGAAAAGCTCGGCGACAACACGCTCGTCGCAGTCGGCCTTATCGTCGCCGGCATCATGCTCTCTGCGGCAAGTGCCGTCATCCTAATCATCTTTGGCCTGGACCTTATCAAAAACCAGCGCCGCAACGCCGCCCGCCTGTCCTACATCCTTATTGCATTCACCGTCGTCGAGCTTTTGGTCGACGTGATGCTCCAGGGTATCGGGCCCTTCTTGCTGCGCCCCGCTATTCAGCTCGGCATCCTCATCGCGCTTTCGGCCACCGTCGACCCCACGCTGCGTCAGGAGCGCGAGCTGCAGCGCCGCCTGCAGGAGATGCTCGACCGCGATGCCGCCGCCGAGGGCATGCTCGGCCGCGATGAGACCGGCGAGGGCTACATCAAGCTCAACTACTTCAACCTGTTCTGGGTATTCTTCGTCTGC
>URIJ01000175.1 GCA_900547835.1 uncultured Collinsella sp. | reverse complement strand
ATGGACTTGCCGCTGGTGGTGACGTCCTCGACCATGACCACGCGGTCGCCGTCCTTGGGCTCATAACCCAACAGGTTGCCCTTATCGGCACCGTGGTCCTTGGCCTCCTTGCGGTCGCAGCAGTACTTGACCTCCTTGCCGTACAGCTCGTGGTAGGCAATCGCGGTCACGACGGCCAGGGGAATGCCCTTGTAGGCCGGCCCAAACAGCACGTCAAAGTCGTCGCCAAAGTTATCGTGGATGGCCTGGGCGTAATACTCGCCCAGCTTCTTGAGCTGGTAGCCCGTCACGTAAGCACCGGCGTTCATAAAGAACGGGGACTGACGGCCGCTCTTGAGCGTAAAGCTGCCGAACTTAAGGACGTCGGACTCGACCATAAACTTGATGAACTCTTGCTTGTAAGCCTCCATGCGGGCTCCTCTCGTAATCGCGTACGTGCCTTCCAGTTTAGCGCAGGCGAAGCGTAGATGCGGGCGCGCTTTGGGGCCACGGCATTCTGTAAAGGCTTTGTCAGAGGGAATGGTTTTCCGAACAATGGGGTTGACATGTCAAACCCCCTCATCAAGAATACGGGCGGATTAAAAAGGGGTACGAGATACCCAAAGCGCGCTGCGCTCGGCCTTTAGGAGGTGTGCCATGGAAGGCAGTCCTAGTCGAAAAACCTGCATGTCGCCCTCGGCACGCCGTGAGGATTCCGCATACGCATAAACGCCACCGGCAGATCGCCAAAACCACCACAAAGGCGCGCTGCACCCTTTGTGGGCTCAAGAGCTTGACGTGAGCGACATCTAGGTTTTTTGAAGCAAATACGACACGTACGCTAACTCCCTTCAACAAGGAGGACCCTATGCTGATGCTCAAAACCGCCACGGTTCTCGAAGCCATCTCCAAGCGCCGCCGCACGGCACGCCCTGCCGCTCACACCGGCCTGTCCAAGAACACCATATTCGCCACCACCCATAGTGCCGATGACGCTCTCGTACTGCTTGACGCCACGGCAAACGGCCTCACCGTCGAGCAGGCAACTGAGCGCCTGAACGCCGTCGGCCCCAACACCATCGAGGCAACGACCAAAACGCTCGCCCGCCGCATCGCCGACGCGTTCATCGATCCCTTCGCCGGCATCCTCGCCTCGCTCGCGCTGGTCTCGCTCTACATCGACGTGCTCGCCGTGCCCGAGCCGCAGCGCGACCCCTCCACGGTCATCGTCATCGGCATCATGCTGCTGGTATCGGGCGGCATGAAGTTTATCCAGGAAGCCCGCAGCGGCAATGCGGCCGAGGCCCTCAAGGACCTGGTCTCCAACACTTGCACCGCCCTGCGCGACGGCGAGCGCATCGAGATCCCCTTCGACGAGCTCGTCCCCGGCGATGTAATCCGTCTCTCTGCCGGCGATATGGTGCCGGCAGATGCCCGCATCATCACCGCGCGCGACCTGTTTGTGATCGAGTCCGCACTCACCGGCGAGAGCGAGGCCGTCGAGAAGACCACCGCCGTCACCGTCGTCGAGGGCGCCGACGGCTCCGCACTGCCACTCTCTGCCTGCAAGAACATCGTCTTTACCGGCACCTCCGTGCAAAACGGCGCCGCCATGGCGCTTGTCGTTGCCACCGGCTCGGACACCTACCTGGGCGGCATCGCCAAGATGCTCAACGGGCGCGGCGAAAAGAGCGCGTTTGACCGCGGCGTCTCGAGCGTCTCCATGCTGCTGGTGCGCCTGATGCTCGTTATGGCGCCGGCCGTCTTTGCCATCAACGCCGCCACCAAGGGCAACGTCATCGACGCGCTGCTGTTCGCCACGAGCGTGGCCGTGGGCATCACGCCGCAGATGCTTCCCGTCATCGTGACCACGAGCCTGTCGCAGGGCGCCAAGGACCTCGCCCGTCGCCAGGTTATCGTCAAGGAGCTGCCGGCGATTCAAAACCTCGGAGCGATGGACGTCCTGTGCTGCGACAAGACCGGCACCCTCACCGAAGACCGCATCGTGCTCGAGCGCTACCTCAACACCGATGGCAACGAGGACGCGCGCGTGCTGCGCCATGCGTTTTTGAACAGCTTCTTCCAGACCGGCCTCAAAAATCTTATCGACCTGGCCGTAATCGACCGTGCCGATGTGACACCCTCGACCGTCGCACCCGATTCCATGCTGGGCCAGAGCCTGCGCGACCGCTACACCAAGGTCGACGAGGTTCCCTTCGATTTCTCGCGCCGTCGCCTGAGCGTAGTTGTCTCCGACTCCCAAGGCAAAACCCAGATGGTTACCAAGGGAGCTGCCGAGGAAATGCTCGAGATCTGCTCCTTTGTCGAGGTCGATGGCATCGCTCAGCCGCTCACCGACGAGAAGCTCGCCCAGATTCGCAAGCAGATCGCCGGACTTAACGCCGAGGGCCTACGCGTAATTGCCGTGGCGCAGAAGACCAATCCGCGCTGCGTGGGCGAGTTTGGCATCGCCGACGAGTGCGACATGGTGCTGATGGGCTTTTTGGCCTTCCTCGATCCGCCCAAAGCAAGTGCCGCGGGCGCCGTCGCCACCCTCGAGGCCAAGGGCGTGGCGGTCAAGGTCCTAACCGGCGACAACGACCGCGTCGCCGCCACCGTCTGCGAGCAGATTGGTATCGATGCGAGCAACGTCTTGCTCGGCTCCGAGATCGATGCGCTCGACGACGCCGAGCTTGCCGAGCGCGCCGAGAAAACCCACCTCTTCGCCAAGCTCTCGCCGCTGCAGAAGGCGCGCCTGGTACGTGTCATGCGCGAGATGCTCGGCCACACCGTGGGCTTTATGGGCGACGGCATCAACGACGCCGCCGCCATGCGTGCGAGCGATTGCGGCATCTCGGTCGATTCGGCCGTCGATATTGCCAAGGAATCCGCCGATATCATCTTGCTTCAGAAGGACCTGGGCGTGCTCGAGCGCGGCATCATCGAAGGCCGCCGCACCTACGGCAACCTGCTCAAGTACCTCAAGACCACAGTGAGCTCCAACTTTGGCAACGTGCTGTCCGTGACCGTCGCGAGCCTGTTCTTGCCGTTTTTGCCCATGAGCGCCCTGCAGCTGGTTCTGCTGTCGCTGGTCTACGAGATCGTGTGCATCGCACTGCCGTGGGACACCGTCGATGACGTCTGGACCGCCCGTCCGCGCTCCTGGGACGCCGCGTCCATCAAGGGCTTTATGCTCGAGCTGGGCCCCGTGAGCTCGCTGTTTGACATCGTGACCTTCGCCGCGCTCTTCTTTGTGGTGTGCCCCGCCACCGTGGGCGCAAGCTGGTCCGAGCTCTCCGGGACGGGCAGCGTCGCGGGTATGGCGACCTTTGCCGCACTCTTCCAGAGTGGCTGGTTTATCGAGTCTATGTGGTCGCAGACGCTCGTGATCCACATGCTGCGCTCCCCGCGCCTGCCGAGCCTACGTGACCACGCCGCGCCGGCACTGTGCGCGCTCACCGTGCTAGGCCTGGCGCTTGTCACCTGGCTGCCGGCAAGCCCCATCGCCGATGCGCTCGGCCTCATGCCGCTGCCCACGAGCTTTTTTGGGCTGCTCATTGGCATCGTTACCGCCTATATCGCGCTCACCCAGCTGGCAAAGCGCCGCTACATTGCCCGCCACGGCGAGCTGCTGTAGCAAGAAGACGGAAAACACCCTGCCAGCTGCCGTTGCCACTACCACAGCTGCCAACGCCGCTGCCGCTGCCTCTGCCGCCGCCGCAGTCTATCCCCCCAGCAGTTGCGGTGAAATAGTTCCTGTTTAAAGCCCCGTGACTTTAATTTAGGGACTATTCCACCGCAACTTATTGGAGGATTAGCTAGTCCTTGGGTGTCCAGGACCAGAAGAAGTTGATGAGGGCCACGCGCGAGGCGGTGCCGGTCTTTTTGTTGATCGAGGAAATGTGGCGATAGAGCGTGGAGCGCGAAAGAAAGAGCGTTGTGGCGATGTCCTGAACGCTCTGGTCCGAAACGACCAAGACCTCAAGAATATCGCGCTCGCGCTCCGTAAGCCCAAAGGTGGCGACGAAGGCATCGAGGCGCTCATCGGACGTGAGCTCCGCTGCCTCCACGGGCTCAGGGTCGGAGCATGTGGGCGCAAGATCCCCACCAAGATCGTCGGTGGCAAGCGGCGGTCCGTCCCGCATCGCGGCATCATCGGCTCGTTGCCCCAACTGCCCCAGCAGCGTAATCGCAATGCCCACAAACATCACGAGCGCCGCACCGACCGCAGCCAGCAC
>URIJ01000174.1 GCA_900547835.1 uncultured Collinsella sp. | reverse complement strand
CCCGGCAAGACGCTCGGGGTCGAGCTCCACTGGCTCGAGAGCGAAACCAGCATCAAGCTGTCCGACCTGCCCGAAGACACGCAAAACCGCCTCAAGGCGGGCATTCCGCAAACAAGTGTCGACGATGCGCAGGACACGATATCCAAGTACCGCCACCAGATCGACGAGGAGCAGACCCGCCAGGTGATCGACGCGCAAACGATTCGCGACAACACCGACCAGGGATCGACCTCCGAATCAGATTCCGAGAAAACCGCCGAACAGTCCGCCGAGGCCGAAGCCTCCGATAAGAATTAGAAAGGGAGTGCCGCTTATGAGTCGCCGCAACACCGAACTGCTCTTGCTCATCGCCTCGGCGTTCCCCGTCATCCTGCTGTATGCGATGTACGTCCTCACCGCGGGCGCCGCTATCTCCTTTGAGACGCTCGCCGTACCGATCGGCCTCTTCGCCGCCTTCGCCGCAGCACATATCGCCGTGCGCATCTTGGCGCCTGGCGCCGATCCCGCCATCCTGCCCATCGTATTTATACTTTCGGGCATCGGCATCACGTTCGTGACACGCCTCGCCCCCGCTCTCGCCATCTCACAGCTCATCATCCTGTTTGTCTCGGTGGCGCTCATGGTGGGAACGCTTGCACTGGTCAAAAACCTCGACGTGGTCATGCGCTACAAGTACACCTTTGGCATCATCGGCATCATCTTGCTGATGCTGCCGATCTTTATCGGCACCACGATCTCGGGCTCCAAGCTGTGGATTCGCATCGCGGGCTTTACCATCCAGCCCGGCGAGTTCGCCAAGGTCTTTATCGTGCTGTTCCTGGCCGGCTACTTGGCTGAGAACCGCGAGCTGCTCTCCATCTCCAACCGCAAGATCCTGGGCTTTAAGATCCCTCGCCTGCGACTGCTGCTGCCGCTGTTTGCCGTGTGGGGTGTGTGCCTGCTCGTCGTCGTCTTCGAACGCGACCTGGGTTCGGCCGTGCTGTTCTACACCATCTTCTTGCTGATGCTCTACGTTGCCACGGGACGATTCTCGTATGTCGTTATCGGCCTTGCGCTCTTAGCCGTTGGAGCCGTGGGCGCCTACAAGTTCCTGTCTCACGTTCAGGTACGTTTCCAGGTTTGGGTCGATCCTTTTAAGGACGCCCAGGGCCAGGGCTACCAGATCGTCCAATCGCTCTTCTCGCTTGCCGATGGCGGTCTGGTCGGTGCTGGCATCGGCAACGGCATGGCCAACAACATCCCCGTCGTCGAGTCCGACTTTATCTTCTCGGCTATCGGCGAGGAGATGGGCCTTTTGGGCGGCGGCGCCGTGCTCATCCTGTTTATGCTTTTTGCCGTGCGTGGCCTCACCACGGCTGCCCGCGCTAAATCCGACCTTGCCGCCTTTAGCGCCACCGGTCTTACGGCAGCCATCAGCTTCCAGGCCTTCTTGATCGTTGGCGGCGTAACCCGCCTGATCCCGCTGACCGGCGTCACCCTGCCCTTTATGAGCCAGGGCGGCTCCTCTCTGCTGGCAAGCTTTATCATCGTCGCGCTCCTGCTGCGCGCCGGTGACGAGGCGACCGGACGCGAGGCCGAGCTTACCGGCACCGGCACCATGGCCGCCATCACCGATGATCAGGTCGCATCTGCCGCCGCCCCGACGGGCACGCGCTTTGCCACCTCGTCTTCCTACGGCAGCGGCAGCCATTCCGTCGGCTCGCGCATGCGCCGTCGCCTGCTCGACACGCCTGAATCCGGTGTGCTCGGCCGCGTTGCGCTCGCCAACCGTCTAACCCGTGCGGTGCTCGCCTTTACGGCGCTGTTCGCCATCCTTATCGGCAACCTCACCTATGTCCAGGTCATCAAGGCGAAGGACTATCAGGACATGCCGACCAACAACCACACCATCGCCCGCTCCAAGTACATCCAGCGTGGCTCCATCATCACGTCCGACGGCGTGACACTAGCCGAGTCGCTGCAACAGGAGGACGGCACCTACGCCCGTTCCTACCCCAACGGCAACATGGCCGCGCACGTGGTGGGCTACGTGAGCCAGCAGTATGGCACCACCGCCATCGAGAGTGTCATGAACGACACACTCACCGGCTCTAAGGATTACTCCAGCTGGAACAACGCCATCGCGTCGCTCGCGGGCCAGACCCAGCCGGGCAACACCGCCAAGCTCACCATCGACTCGCGCATCCAGACGGCGGCCGAGCAGGCGCTCAAGGGCTTTAAGGGCGCTGTAGTGGTCATCGACCCGCGTACCGGCGCGGTGCTCGCATGTGCCAGCTCGCCCACCTACGACAACACCAACATCGATGCCCTGCTGCAGACGGGCGGCGGCGAGGACGGCTCCATGTACAATCGCGCCATGGACGCGCTGTACACGCCGGGCTCAACGTTTAAGGTCGTTACGCTTTCCGCGGCACTCGAGACCGGCACCGCCAGCCTTACCAGCACCTACCAGGCGCCCGGCTCCATGGACATCGGCAACGCACCGGTCACCAACGCTGCCAACGAGAGCTACGGCACCATCAGCCTGCAGCAGGCCTTTGCCGTGTCCTCCAACGTCGTCTTTGGCCAGGTGGCAAACGAAGTTGGCGCAAACACGCTCGTGCAGTTTGCCAACGCCTTTGGCTACGGCCAAAAGCTCGGCCAGGACCTGACCTCCGCGGCCTCCATCATGGCCGACCCGTCGCTCATGACCGAGTGGGAGACCGCCTGGGCCGGCGCCGGCCAGCCTGTCGGCATGGACCACACGCCCGGCCCGCAGACCACCGTCATGCAAAACGCCGTGATTGCCGCCGCCATCGCTAACAGTGGCGTGGTCATGGACCCATACTTTGTAGCCCAGGTACTCGCCCCGGACGGAACCGTGGTTAAGACCACGCAGTCCCGCTCGCTGGGTCAGGCCGTCAGCTCCGCCACGGCCGACCAGGTCAAGCAGGCCATGCTTGCCGTCGTCCAGTCCGGCACCGGCACCGATGCCCAAATCCCCGGCGTCAAGGTCGCCGGCAAGACTGGCTCGGCCGAGACCGGCGGCACCAACGTCAACTCGATGTTCGTTGGCTTTGCACCTTACGATTCACCCACGGTCGCCATCTCGGTGGCCTTAGAGGATTACGACAAGCATGACGTCAAGGCCGCCAAGATTGCCGGCATCGTCCTGACCGCGGCGCTCGCCGCACAGGGAGCGTGATGCCCATGATCGAATCGGACACCCGAGGCGCGCCGCGGCCGAAGAGTTAGCGGCAACGCGCCACACGGCCCCAGCGGCCACATCGTAGGTACTACACACATCGTTGAGCGAATAGTTATGTTAGGAGCAGGAATGGAACAGAGGGTCCTCGGGGGAAGATACCTCCTCAAGGATAAGGTGGGGACAGGCGGCATGGCGACCGTCTACCGTGCACAGGACCAGGTCCTCGACCGCACGGTAGCCGTCAAGATCATGCTGCCGCAGTATGCTGGCGACGCAACCTTCGCCGCACGCTTTAAGCAGGAGGCCCAGGCAGCAGCCGGCCTGTCCTCCCCCTATATCGTGGGCGTCTACGATTGGGGCAAGGACGGCGACACCTATTACATCGTCATGGAGTACCTGCGCGGCACCGACCTTAAGAGCGGCATCAAGAGCCACGGCGCCCTCGACCCCAAGAAGGTCGCCCAGATCGGCTCGCAGATCAGCTCCGCGCTTTCGGTCGCCCACAAGCACGAGATCATCCACCGCGACATTAAGCCGCAGAACATCATGGTGCTGCCCGACGGCAACATCAAGGTGATGGACTTTGGCATCGCGCGTGCCAAGAACAGCCACCTCACGCAAGATAACAACGTGCTGGGAACCGCCCACTACGTCAGCCCCGAGCAGACCCGCGGTCAGGACCTCGGCCCCACCTCGGATATCTACTCGCTGGGCGTCGTGATGTACGAGTGCGCCACCGGCCGCGTTCCCTTTGACGGTGACGACGCCATCTCGGTCGCACTCAAGCAAGTCAACGAGTTGCCTATTCCGCCGAGCCAGATCAACTCCGGTGTCGACGCCGACCTTGAGCGCATCATCCTCAAGTGCATGGAGAAGGACCCGGCAAACCGCTTCCAGACCGCCGACGAGCTGCGTCAGGTGCTCAACAGCTACCTGTCGGGCCGTGCCGTCAACATCTCGGAGCCCACGCGCATCATCGGTGCCCCCGGTGAGCTGGGCGCCACCAAGACTCGCGAGCTTTCCGATCAGACGCGCGC
>URIJ01000173.1 GCA_900547835.1 uncultured Collinsella sp. | reverse complement strand
CCGTCACCAAACAGGCTCGATTGCTCCATAGCGGCACTCCTTCGCTCGATTTCAAACGGATACAAGAGTACCACCGGTCGCAACGGGGTCGAATAGCGGTCTCAAACCGCACCGAATCGGCAGCCGCCAGACTGGGGTGGACAGTTAGTTCAGATACGTATAAATCCTAGAGCTGGATTAGGCACGAACACCCCTGTTTCAACTAATTTGGGCTCCCTGAGACCATGTAAACGTCCCGCTCGCCCTCCCAAACACCCATTCAAACCCCATCCCAATCAAAAATTGCTCAAAACGCATCCCAAGCTGCCCCAGATTTATACGTATCTGAACTAACTGTCCAGACCATTACGAACCAGGCCTCTTGCCAGCCACAAGTGATCCGTTTTCCTCCGTCCCCAACGGATCAATAAGAAAAGAGGGGCTGTCCCGCGTTGGCGGAACAGCCCCCTCTGGCCTCGATATGTGCGATACAGCTCGTTAGAAACCCTGGCCGTTGCCCTGACCCTGGCCCTGCTGGCCAAGCAGCTCCTCCAGGTACTGGCGCAGCTGCTCATCGGTAATGCCGCCGTTACCGGTGTCGGTCGCGCTGTCGTTCTGCTGCTGGTTCTGCAGCTCCTCGTCGGAGCCCAGCTCGACGGTAACCTTCTTCTCTTCCTTGCCGCGCATGAGCGTGATCTCGACCTTCTCGCCCACCTCGTGGCTGCGCAGCGCAATGATCAGGCCATCGGCGCTCGTAATCTCATCGTCGTCCAGCTTGGTAATGACATCGCCCTCTTGGATGCCAGCCTTGGCGGCAGGACCATCCTCAACGACGCTCGCCACATACGCGCCGCTATCGGTGCTCAGCTTGTTGGTGCGGGCGTTGAGCGCGTTGACGCTCGAAAGCGTAGCGCCCATGTACGGATGCACCGGCGTCTTGCCGTCGATGATCTGGTCGGCAATGTTCTTGGCATAGTTGACCGGAATGGCAAAACCCACGCCCGAGCTGGAGCCCGAATAGCTCTCGATGAGCGAGTTGATACCCACGAGCTCGCCATTGTCGTTGACGAGCGCGCCGCCGGAGTTGCCCGGGTTGATGGCGGCATCGGTCTGAATCATGTTGGCATAGATGGTGTTACCGCTGGTAGAGCTCATGGCCGTGGAGCGGTAGAGCGCCGAGACGATACCGGTGGAGACAGACTGCTCGTTGCCGAACGGCGACCCGATCGCCATGACCCACTCGCCCACGTTGAGCTTGGAGGAATCACCGATCTCGATCGGCGTGAGCTTGGAGGCGTCGGCGTCCTTGAGCTTGATGACGGCCAGGTCGCTCGAGGCGTCGTTGCCCACGAACTCGGCCTCGTAGGTGGTGCCGTCGTCCATGGTAACCACGTACTGGTCATAGCCATCGACCACGTGGTTGTTGGTGAGGATGTGGCCCTCGGTATCGAGCACCACGCCCGAGCCGACGCTGCCCGAGCTGTCCGACTCGTCGGCAGACTGCGAAAGCGAGCCATTCTGGCTACCGCTCGAAGTGGCGGTGATGGAAACGACGGAGGGCAACGCCTTGGCAGAGACGGCCTCGGCCAGCGTGGTATCCTCGGAGTCGATGGTGATCTTTTGCGCCGATGAACCCGAAGCACCCGCCGTCACGGCGTTCCTGCCGCCGCCGATATCGAGCGTGCCGCTCATAATGAGCGCGATGACCAGCAGGGCGCCACAGGCACAGCCGGCAAGCGCCGTAATAAAGATCGGCAGTTTTTTGGTCTTGGTCTTGACCACCGTGTGCTTGTTTACAACCTGCTGGCCGCCCAGCGGCTTGCCGGTCTGCGTGTCGTAGGCTTGCACGTAGGGAATGTTGCCGTCGGCAGGCGTCGACTCCACCTGCACGCGCGGCTGCTGCTGAGTCTCGCCGGCGTTGCCCGCATCCTGGGGACGCTGGGAATCGTTCTCGCTCATAGCTGCGATCCTTTCGTCAAATAACCAAAGGCCCGCCAAACATGTGGCGGGCCATCATTGTTCACGTTGAGTTGTACCCCAATATGCGGGCGCAAGTGTATGAGAACGCAATCTTTTAGGAAGGCTTAAGTTCTGTTGCAGATTCGAGAGGAACCCGCACCTGCGTCAAAGCCACTACAAAGGTGCCTGTCCCCTTTGTAGTGGAAATCTAGTCCTTAAACAGATAGCCCACGCCGCGGACGGTGGTGATGTGCGCCGCGATCTGCGGGCCCACCTTGGAGCGGATGCGTCGGATGTGCACGTCGACGGTGCGCGTGCCGCCGCAGTACTCAAAGCCCCACACGCGGTGCAGCAGCACCTCGCGGCTGTAGGCGCGGTTGGGGTGCGTCGCCAAAAAGCTCAGCAGCGAGTACTCCATCAGCGTCAGGTCGATAGGCTCGTTATCGAGTGTCACCTGGTAGGTAGCCAGGTTAATCTCGAGGTTATCGATATTGAGCACATCGTCGGCGGTGACGGTCTCCTCCTCGCCCATCAAGCGCTGCGCGCGAGCCTTGAGCTCGTTGGGCGTCGCCGTGGGGCATACAAAGTCGGCATGCGCGTGATTCGGCAGGCGCAGGGTACCGAGCGCCTCGTCGTCAACGATCACCAGCATGGGGACGCCGCCGCGATCGTCAAGCCACTTGGCAATCTGATCGATGCGGTCGCTGCGAATGCCGTCGGAATCGAGGATCAGCAGGTCAAAGTCGTGCGCCGCAGTCGGCGAATCGGGTGTGGCAAGGCTCACCTCGACACCCAGGGTGGTCGTCAAGCTGCGGGCAAACTCGTGGAAGCGCGTCGTGCGCGCCATGAACAGGGCACTCTTTTCGGACATATCGGCCTCCAAAGAAATGAGCTCAATCGTACTGGAACAAGCCAGCGCGATTAGGAGTTCGCCAGGTAGTGCTTGATCTCCCACTCGGTGATCGTAGACTCAAACTTATGCCACTCGTCGCGCTTCTTTTTGAGGAAGAAGCTGTGGATGTGCTCGCCGAGGGCATCCTTCATAAACTGCGAGTCCTCAAACACGTCGAGCGCCTCTTTGAGCGAGCGCGGCAGCGGCGTGTAACCGGCCTCGAGCATCTGACGGTCGGTGAGCTTGAGCGTCTCGGCCGTGGCCTCGGGCGGAAGCTCCAGCTTGCGCTCGATGCCGTCGAGGCCAGCCGCCAACGTGACGGCGTTGACCAGGTACGGGTTGGCCATGGGATCGGGACTGCGCAGCTCGATGCGCGTGGACAGCTGTTTGCCGGGCTTGTAGACCGGGATGCGAACCATGCTCGCGCGGTTGCGCAGGCCCCACGTGGCATACTGCGGCACAGAGTCGCCGCCGGTGGTGATGCGCTTGTACGAGTTGACGGTGGGGTTGGTGATGGCGCTGATCTCGCGCGCGTGCGCCAGAATACCGGCCATGTAGTGCTTGGCGACGTCGGAGAGATGGTACCTCTCGTCGTCCTCGCCCCAAAAGACGTTGTTGCCGTCGTGGTCGAACAGCGACTGATGCAAAAACATGGCGCTGCCGTCCTCGCCCGCCAACGGCTTGGGCATAAAAGAGGCATGGCAGCCGCTCTCGTAGGCCTGCTGCTTAATGATGAGCTTGGCCGTGGTGATGGCGTCGGACATGCTCAGGG
Source organism: uncultured Collinsella sp. (assembly GCA_900547835.1). GTDB lineage: Bacteria > Actinomycetota > Coriobacteriia > Coriobacteriales > Coriobacteriaceae > Collinsella. The sequence continues at coordinate 629 of URIJ01000173.1, read as the reverse complement.
CCTCGGCGTGGCGCAGGCTCATGCCGTGCTGCGAGCGGCCGGCGGCGTGGAAGGTGTACTCCACGGGCACGGACATCTTCTCGAGCGTGAGAACCGTGTTGCGGCGCAGGTCGCGGGCGGCATCGCTCACCGAAAGATCGAAGTAGCCCACGTTGTCGAGCGGCTCGGGCGTGTGCTCGTCGGGGAAGTAGTAATACTCCAGCTCGGCGCCCACGTTGAGCAGATAGCCGGCCTTCTCGGCCTTGCGGAACATGCGGCGCAGGGCATCGCGCGGGTCGCCGGCAAAGGGCTTGCAATCGGGAGTGCACACGTCGCAGAACACGCGGGCGACGCCGTTGTGGCTCGGGCGCCACGGCAGAATCTGGAAGGTCGAGGCATCGGGGAACGCGAGCATGTCGGCTTCCTCGGGCGTAGCAAAGCCCTCGATGGCCGAGCCGTCAAAGCCAATGCCCTCCTCAAAAGCGACCTCGAGGTCCTCGGGGCTGATGGCAAAGTTCTTGAGGCGGCCGAGAATGTCGACAAACCACAGACGCACAAAGCGGATGTCACGCTGCTCTACGGAGCGGAGTACGTAATCGATGTTCTGCTGGTTCATGTCGCTCCCCTTTCTTTCGGGCGGGTTTCGACTG
>URIJ01000172.1 GCA_900547835.1 uncultured Collinsella sp. | reverse complement strand
TGGAGCAGATGCGATCGGCATACGTGCGGAACAGGTCGGGGTAGCTCGTGAGCATCGTCAGCAGCTCGCGCTCCCCCGCCAAAGACTTTCGTTCCAGATCGGTCAGCACGATCGGCATCGTCGGTGCCGCAGACGCGTCCGTTGCACCGGCAACCGGCGCCGCGCCATCCATGCCAACCGGCACATCGATCGGAGGCATATCGTCGACGACCTCGACCGGCGCGGCCCCATAGGCCTCGAGCGGCACATAGTCGTACGGCTCTTCCTCGACCGGTGTGGACACCGGCGGCGTCGCACCCGACGCCCAGGTGCCGCGAGACACCCCCTGCGAACCAGACGCCCGACCGCCTGCGCTGCCTGCGCGCTCGGTCTGCGCCCGCTGGCGCTCGTAGTTCTGCTCGCGACGACGCTCGGCGTCCTCACGCTTGGCAACATCGCGAAACGCACGGCCTGAGCTCGAACGCACCGTCTCCAGATCCAAACCCAGCAGGTCGGCAATCTGGATAAAGTACGTATCGATCATATAGCTATCGCGCAGCGGATAGATGAGCGTCAGTGCGTCCTCGAGCGCTTTGGCACGACCGCCCGGCGTGGTAATGTCGCTTGACTCCTGCAGCGAGCGGTACACAAAGTCCATGAGGGGCTCGGCGGCATCGATGCGCGCCTGTAGCGCCTCGCCGCCATGCGCGGTAATGAACTCCATGGGGTCGTTGCCGTCGGGAAGCACCACGCAGCGCAGGTCCATCGAATCCTGCTCGATAAACTGAATCGCGCGGCGGGCGGCCTTCTGGCCCGCGGCATCGCCATCGAACATATACACGATGCGCTTGGCAAAGCGGGTGAGCGTCTTTACATGATGTTCCGTCAGCGCCGTGCCCAGCGTGGCGACGACGTTTTTAATCCCCGCCTCCCAGCAGGCGATGCAATCGGTATATCCCTCCACCACGATGGCGGTATCCTGCGCGACGATAAACTCCTTGGCCCAGTTAAAGCCATAGAGGTTTCGCTTTTTATGGAACACGCTCGTCTCGGCGGTGTTGAGGTACTTAGGCTGTCCGTCGCCCATAATGCGCCCGCCAAAGGCGATGTTATGACCCTGTTCGTCAAAAATGGGAAACATCACGCGGTCGTAAAAACGGTCGGCAAGCTGCCCGCGCCCACGACTCACGGCCACGTTGGCGTCGATCATCTCCTGCGGGGTAAAGCCCGCCTGCGACAAGTGGGACACCAGCGCATTACGACCCGGAGCAAAGCCTAGGCAGTAACGGCGACAAACGTCACCGCCCATACCGCGGCTGGCAAAGTACTCACGCGGACGGCTGTCCTTACCGCGCATGAGCATCGTGTGATAGAACTGGGCGGTCTCGGCGCACAGGTCATAGATGCGGGCACGCTTGGTGCCGCGCTCACGGCGATCTCCGGTGTCATGCAGCTCAATGCCGGCGCGATCAGCCAGATAGCGAATCGACTCGGGAAAACTCAGGTTTTCGCGCTTCATAATGTAGGTGAAGACGTCGCCGCCCTCGCCGCAGCCAAAGCAGTGCCACACCTGTGTAGCAGGGATAATGTGAAACGATGGGGTCTTTTCGCCATGGAAGGGGCAGCAACCCCAAAACTCATGGCCGCGGGGCTTGAGCTCAACCGTTTCCTGCACGATGGCAACGAGGTCGGACGCAGCGCGTACCTGGTCTTTTTCCTCATCGCTAATCACGGATGCTCACCCCCTGCTCACCCAAATGATGACGGATATCGTCAATATTACCCTCGACGGTCGCAATAAGCTCGTCCAGCGAATCGAACACGCGCGACGGGCGCAGCCAGCGCGTAAACGCCAGCGACACGGAAGCGCCGTACAGGTCGCCCGTATAGCCAAGTAAGTTCGCTTCCAGATGCGCCGATGCGGCATCGTCGGCATACGTCGGCGGCAGGCCCACGTTAACGGCGGCAGGCCATACGGTATCGTCGACCAGCACTAAGCCCTCGTAAACGCCATCGGCAGGCACTTGGATACCGTCAGGCACCTGAATGTTTGCCGTGGGAAAGCCCATGTCGGAGCCCTCATGACGACCTGCTGCCACAACACCGCGCAGAATATAGGGACGGCCGAGCAACTCGGCTGCCAGCTCCACATGACCCTGCCCCAACTCATGGCGGATGCGCGTGGCGCAGATGGTCTTTCCGTCAACGCAGAGCAGCTCGTGACCGTAAACATCAACCCCACGCTCGGCGCCCCAGGCGCGCATCTCGGCAACGCCCGAAGCGCCGCCGCGACCGAGCCGAAAATCGCTCCCCACGCGAATCGAGCGAATGTCGACCACGCGTGACAGCAGCGCGAGAAAGCCGACATGGTCAAGCGCTGCCACCTCGGGCGTAAAGGGAACGGCCACGACCGCATCGACCCCGGTCTGAGCCAGAGCATGCAGACGGTCGGCCGTCGTCATAAGTTTTTGAGCGGGCGAAGGGCTCACCACAACGTCCGGATCGGGATCGAAGGTGACCACGACCGCACGACAGCCGTGGGCGCGTGCATCGCGAACGACGGCGTCAATCAACTCGCGGTGCCCCCGATGCACGCCATCGAACACGCCAATGGCGATCGACGCCGCACCCAAGAATGCGCAATCATCAAACGCATCGGCAGAAACGATGCAGGCCTCATCCGACTCGCCCGCGAAAAAAATACGTGCGAGCTCATGAGAGTCCAGCATCATCGAACACCACCGATCGCCTGCGGAAAGACGTGCTCCATCACAAAGCGGCCGCCCTCAATGCGAGCGAGTGCCTTGAGTCCCCCATCAAGCACCAGCGCAAACGGCGCCTTCGACGCATCGAAGCTCGCAAGCGCGCGCTCAATAGGAATACGACGTCCGCACAGCAGATCGTCGGCAAGATCACCCGGCAAGTCGACGCGCGTGGCGCCCAGGGCCGCAATGGGATCCAGTGCAAACCCCGCCGCGGACTCGGGAGAAAGCTCCTCCACCGCATGGCAGGCGCCAATGGAAACAACGCCGGAGGCGGTGCGGCGCAGCGCGGAAATATGCGCGGCGCTATCGCAGGCGCGACCAAGGTCGCGAGCGAGCGCGCGGATGTAGGTGCCCTTGCTTACCGAAAACGCCACGGTCCACACGCACGCATCGCCCTCGCCGCTCACGGCGATCAGGTCGGCGGCATAGACCTCGACGGGACGCGGAGGTAGGTCCACCGCATTGCCCTCGCGAGCAGACTTGTAGGCACGAACGCCATTGACCGAGATAGCCGAAAACGCCGGCGGCACCTGCATCTGCGGACCCAGCATGGAGGCCAATTGCTCACGCGCATAGGCAGGATCGCGGAGCTCGTTGGCAACAGCCACCGTGCGGACCGCCTCGCCCTCCGCATCATCGGTATTCGTCTCGGCGCCAAACGAAATATCGGCGACGTAGCTTTTGGTATCGAGCGTGAGCATGCCCAGCAGACGGGTGGCCTGACCCACGCCCACAACCATGACACCCGATGCCATGGGGTCGAGCGTGCCGGCATGGCCGACGCGCCGCTCATGGAGGGCGCGTCGGCATTTCGAAACCACATCGTGGGACGTGCAGCCCACCGGCTTATCGACGGCGAGCAGCATATTCAGTTGAGAAGGCGTACGACGAGCCATGTACCATCCAAAAAGTTAAAGCTCGACGGTCACCGAAGCGGGATCCTCCCCCACCAGCTCGGCCAGCATGGGAAGTGCCACGGCGAGCGTCTCGCGAATTGTTCCGTTGTTGGAAAAGCCGGCGGCGGCATGATGCCCGCCACCGCCAAAGTTGGCAGCAATCTCGGACACATCGAGGTCGCCCTTGGAGCGCAGGTTGCCGCGCACCTTGGTATCGCCCTCAATGCCCTTCAGGAACAGACAGACCTCGACGCCCATCACCGAGCGCACCACGTCAACCAGACCGTCGCACTCGTCCGAGGTGACACCGCAGGCCTCAAGGTCACTCTGGTACGCGTAGCTATACGCGACGCGCCCGTGGGCCACCGTCTTAATGCGGCCCATAACGATGGACTTGAGGTGCAAAAACTCAACGCGCATGCTCTGGTAAACCTCGAGTGCCACACGCGCCGGATCGGCACCGTGGGCAACCAGACGCGAGGCTGCATGGAACGCGGCTGCATCGGCGTTTTGGTACTGAAAACGGCCGGTATCGGTAACCAAGCCACACAGCAGGCAGGTCGCAACGCCATCACGTGCGACAATGCCGCAATTGTCCAAAAAGCGGTCGATGATCATGGCGCAGGCCGCGGCATCGACGCGCCTCAGGCTCAGCTCGGCAAACTCCTCG
>URIJ01000171.1 GCA_900547835.1 uncultured Collinsella sp. | reverse complement strand
GCCATGGCCTCGGGCGTGGGCCACTGGGAAAACAGCTTCGGCGTCACCTTGTTGACCTGCGCGTCGGTCGTCTGCGCCGAGAGCAGCACCGCGATGAGCAGCCTAAAGGGATTCTCGTGGTCCAAAAAGCACTCGACCGGGCCATAGCGACGGTTGAGGCGCTCGCACACCTCAACGGCGCGCTCACGTTTGGCGGCATTGGTCTCGCGTGGCATAACGACTCCTCGCTTCAGCGGCATAACAAACCTATGGGCACGATTGTCCCACGTATGGGGCCTTTACGCCTCCAAAAATGCGCCGGTCTGGCGGCCCCACAGGCTTGCGTACTCGCCGCCCGCCTCGACAAGCTGCGCATGCGTACCGTCCTCGACAATCTCGCCGTCCGCCAGTACCACGATGCGGTCGAGCGCCGCCACGGTGGACAGGCGATGCGCCACCACAATGGAGGTGCGGCCGCGCATCAGGTTCTCGAGCGCCTCCTGCACCAGCGCCTCGGACTCGCTGTCCAAGGCAGACGTCGCCTCGTCGAGCACCAGGATCGGCGCATCGGTCAGAATAGCGCGGGCGATGGCCACACGCTGGCGCTGGCCGCCCGAAAGCTTAACGCCGCGCTCGCCCACCATGGTGTCAAAGCCACGGGGCAGGCGGTCGATAAACTCGGTCGCATTAGCCAGGCGCGCGGCCTCGCGGATCTGCTCGTCGGTGGCGTCGGGGCGACCGTAGGCGATATTCTCGCGAATGGAGCGGTGGAACAGCAGCGCCTCCTGCGGCACGTAGGCAACCTGGCGGCGCAGGCTCTGCTGCGTGCAGCGCGAGACGTCCTGACCGTCCACGAGCACGCGGCCGCCCTGCACGTCGTCCAGGCGCAGCAACAGCTTGGTGAGCGTCGTCTTGCCCGAGCCCGATTTGCCCACCAGGCCCACGCGCTGACCCGCCGCCACATGAAGCGTCAGGTCGTCGAACACGCTCTCGCCTGCCGCGGCATCACGGTATGCAAAGCTTAGGTGCTCAAAATCAATCGCGCCCTCGCTCACCTTGAGCTCGGGGGCGTTCTCGTCGTCCGCTACCAGGCGCGGTTCGTCCAGCACACGCGTCATCTCGGCCGCATCGCCCAACGCGCGGTTAATGCGCTGCATCATGGAGCTTACGTAGTTCAGACGCATGGTGAGGTTGTACGTATAGGTAAAGATCATGACGAGCGCGCCGGCCGAGATGCCAAACCACGCGTTGCCGCCCGCCACGAACACACTCACCACGGCCATGGTGATGACGATAAGGCCCGAGGTCGTAAAGTTGCGCTGCATCATAGCGTGCATCGAAACCGTCTCGGCGTCGCGCGCGGCGCGGTCGGCAGCATCGAACAGGTCGCGCTCAAAGTCCTCGCGCCCACAGGTCTTGACGGCCAGGATATTCGTGACCGCGTCGGACAGCACGCCCGACAGCTTGTTCTGCGCGGCGGACGTCGCGGCCGAAAGCGGCATGATTCGCTTGTACATAAGCCAGACAAACGCGATGTAGACGACCATGATGCACACCAGGATCACGGTAAACGTCGGCACCACCGGGGCGAGTGCGGCCACGGTGCAGATGACCGAGGTGATGGTGGGGATGAGCGAATACACCGTCACGTCGACCAGACCCGTGTAACCGCTCATAAAACGGCTTGTCTGGCTCACAAGCGATCCGCCAAAGCGGCTGGTATGGAATGTCATGGATTGATTGGAGAGCGTATCGAAGCACAGGCGCGCCAGGTGATAGTTGCCCGCAATCTCGAGCTTGTAGACGGTGTAGTCCTGCAGCTTGGAGAGGATCTGGCCTACCAGGTTAACGAGCACGAGCGCCAGAATGTAGGGGCCAAAGACCTCAAGCACCTGGTCGCCCGCCACGGGGCCGGCTTGGACGCGGTCGACGATAAGGGCCATCACGTAGGTGTTGGCAAACGTCAGCAAAAAGATGTAGCCCGCCGACGAGAACACCGAGAGAAAGACAATCAGCGGCTGCGTGCGCGTCACACCCCAAAACCGCCGCAGCGTGCGGCGCACGGTGGAGCGGCTGAGCGGGCTGGTGCTTCTCTGAGACATGGGCTTCCTTTCGCGTCTGATAGGGCGAAACGCCATTGTTGCACATTGAAGCGCACTTCAGGCAAGCACGATGCGAAAAGCGCCCGCGCCGTGCTTGCGCAGGCGCCCCGCCGTCAGATGCAGCTAGCCCTCGTCTTTTTGGTCTGCGAGCAGCTCCGCGGATGTGAGCCCCAAAATCTCATCGGCTTGGTCGGCATCCTCCAGCGCGTCGATGTCCTTGAGCTTGCGCTCCATGACGTTGGTGCGCGTGGTAATGATGCCCTCGACCGTTTTGCCCGCGGTCTCGATCTGCTGCTGGGCGCGGCGCAGTGCCTTTTGATAGCGCGGCAGCTCGGCCTTGACGGCGGAGAGCACGCGCAGCACGTCGTCGGTACGTTTTTGCAGCCTAAACGTCTGGTAGCTCATCTGCAGGCTGTTGAGAATGGCCGCCATGGTGCTGGGGCCGGCAACGTTGACGTGATAGTCGCGGCCCAGGGTCTCGATAAGCCCGGGGCGGCTGACGATCTCGGCGTACAGCCCCTCAAACGGCACGAACATGATGCCAAAGTTGGTCGTTGCCGGCACACTCAGGTACTTTTCGCAGATGTCCTTGGCCTCGCGTTTCACCATCATATCGAGCGTCTTGCGCGCTGCGGCGACGGCCTCAGCGTCACCAGACTCCTGGGCGTCGAGCAGATGCTCGTACGCGTCGCCCGGAAACTTGGAGTCAATCGGCAGCAGCACGGGGTCGCCCTCGTCCACCGGCAGCCTGACAGCAAACTCAACGCGTTCCGAGGCGCCGGGCTTGGTGGCGACGTTTTCCATATACTGATCGGGCGTGAGGATGTCCGCCAGGATTGCACCCAGCTGCACCTCGCCCAAAATGCCACGCGCCTTGACATTGCCCAGCACGCGCTTAAGGTCGCCCACGCCGGTGGCGATAGACTGCATGTCGCCCAGGCCCTTGTACACGGCCTCGAGCTGGTCGCTCACCTGCTTAAACGATGCCGACAGTCGGTCGTTGAGCGTGCGAGAGAGCTTCTCGTCCACCGTCGCACGCATTTGGTCGAGCTGCACGTTGTTGTCTTTGCGGATGGCGCCCAGCTGAGCATCGACCGTCTCGCGCACCTTGTCCAGGCGATGCTCGATGCCTTCGCGGTTGGCGCCAAGCTGTTGGGCCGTCTCGCGGCGCAGGTCATCCATACGGTCGCCGGCCTGCGAGAACTCGCGCGCAATGGTCAGGTAGCGTTGCTGCTCTACGGCGGCGTCGGTCGTCTGCTGCTGCGCGATGGCATTTGCCGTGCGGCGGGTTTCGGCCAACGCGACGTTCAGGGTGTCGAGCGTGCTGTTGGCCTGCTCGAGCGCTGCCAGCGTTTCCGCGCTACTGTCGCCACGCTCCCGCAGCTCGGCACGCAGGCTCTTGAGCTGGAGGGCGCAAGCCACAGCAACCCCCACCGCCACCAAGGCGATCACAACAAGCACAATATCAATAGCAGACATAAACTCCGCCCAACAAACCCAATCGAGCACCAATCAAAACCGCGATCAATCTTACCCCGCCACACACACGGATCACTCACTGCCTTGCAGACAAATTTCTCTTAGAGCCGCGGACGCTAAAACGCTAGCTCTCCCAGCCGGTGCGGATGGTTGTTATGACGTCGCCTAGGCGCTGGCCCAGGGCTGACAGATGTTGGAGCACCTCGTTGGGCGATGCGCCGTTGAGGATGCACGTGAGGGCATACGACGCCAGAAAGATGGCCGCAAGCCCTAACGGGATGAGCACGATCATCGCCAATATGCGCAAGCGCTGGCCCACACGGCGACGACGCGCACGACGCTTGTCGAACGCGAGCTCCTGCGCATATGAATCTTGCTGTACGGAATAGGCCTCTGGCGCCGATTCACACCCGGGCACAGCCGCAGGTACAGCAGCGGGCACGACATTTTGCGCAAAGGGCCGGGCTGCCGCCCCTTGCATTTGCATCTCCATGAGTCGTTGCTGCTGACGCAGCATGCGCTCAGCTTGTTGCTGCGGAGTCTCAAGAAACAGATCCATGCTGGCCTCCAAAATCGGAGCATTCGACGCTTACGACCAGCATCCCGCACCGCCATGACCGCGACAACGCAATCGCCGGCAATAGCCACAAAGTTTCTTTTGCTCAAAAGCTGTCGAAAAGCTCAACAACTCCCCTACCAGCACTTTCTCTGAGCTTTTTTCGCCAGCAATCTTTTGGCCTTCCACCCTTACGCCAACTGACCAAAATCTAACCAAAA
>URIJ01000170.1 GCA_900547835.1 uncultured Collinsella sp. | reverse complement strand
CGTTAAGGGTCTCGCCGACTTTGCGTACGCTGCCGTCGTTATCGGTATCGCTCGCGGTATTCTGGTCATCGCCGAGGGCGGCATGATCATCGACACCATCCTCCAGGCGCTCGCTACTGCACTGGCCGGTGCACCTGCCGCCGTCTACACCACGTTTATGTATATCGTCCTTGGCCTGCTCTCTTTGCTGGTTCCCTCGAGCTCTGGACTTGCGGCGCTCACCATGCCCGTCATGGGCCCGCTGACCGAGCTTATGGGCCTCAATCCCGAAGCCGCCGTTACCGCGCTCCAGTTTGCTAATCAGACCATCAACACCATCAGTCCCGTGGCGGGCATGACGGTTGCCGGTCTTGCCGTGGCAAAGATCTCGTTTGGTCAATGGTGGAAGACCATTTGGAAGTTCTTCATTTTCATGGTCGTCTTTGGCCTGATCGTAACGGCAATCTCTGGCATGCTTCCGGCGTAGGTGGTTGTGATGTCTGATCGTTTGACGGTCCTGACGTCTAAGAGCGTCTTTACCGGTACGGGGGACCTGCCGTTTGAAGGTTTCGTAGCGGTCCGTGGCAATCGAATTGAGGCTGTTGGTACCAAGTGTGAGCTAGCTTCGTATTTGACCCAGGCGGACGAGGTAGTTGACCTGGGCGACCGCACCGTCATGCCTGGCCTGATCGATGTGCATACCTTCTATACAGGCTGGGCGCTGCGGACGTTGGGGCCTGATCTGTCCGGCATCGCTGATGCCAAAGAGGCCGTGTTGCTCTTGCGTGCATGGAAAGAAGATCGTCCGGATTGCGCGGCGGCTTTTGGCCACAACCTACCCGAAACGTTGGCATCGGATGCCGAGAACGCAAATACAGCAGCTGTGTTTGACGAGTGTTTTGGCGATATCCCCGTCGTCTGCTTTACACCGGGCGCGGATACCTGTGTTCTCAATGCTGCCGCCAGTGCGCGATACGGCTTTACGCCCCAGGCGTGCTATGCCGAGAAGATCTGGCGCATGATGAGCGATTTCCTCGCGCTGCCCGAGGTGCGTGCCGGGTATTCGGACTACATGAGCATGCTTAACGAGCGTGGCGTTACCGCCATCAAGGAAATGGCGTTTGATGACTACTACGGCTTTGCCGACGAAATGGCTCGCCGTGAGGAATCTGGTGAGCTGACGGTTCGCGTCTCTATGATGTCGCAGCCGGTGGGCGCCGGTGCAAATCTGGCATATGCCCGCGAGGCGCGAGAGCGCTTCCGGGGACCGTTCGTTCGTTTTTCTGGCTTCAACCGTATGACCGATCGCGGCGTATGGGCGGGGCTTGCCGAGATGATTGACCCCTATGAGGACACGGCCGATGCGGGCGCTGCCGGCAAGACGGTCGTCGAGGAACCAGAGTGGGATCTGATTGAGAGCGAGCTGCGTGCAATTGATGCTGACGGCTTCCGATATTCCTTGCATTGCCAGGGCGATGGCGCCGTTCGTCGCACCGTGGCGCTCTATGCCTCGCTGCCTCGAGACGAGCATGGACGGATGCTTCGCCGCCATGCGATTACCGATCTCGAGAACTCTGAGCCGACCGATCTTGTCGAGTTTGGCAAGTTAGGTGGAATTTGCGAGGTCTATCCGCAGATTCTAACGCTGGACCGGCGCGAGGATTGCCTATCGATGATGCGTCGACAAATTGGCGAGACGCGACTTTTGCACAGCTGGAATCGCCGCGGCATGGAAGATTCCGGATGCACAGTGTGCTGTGGAACGGATTTGCCGCTGCTGATTCCGAGCCTGGGCGAGTCAATCTACAGCGCGTGCGGCGGATTCTTCGCCGACGGACTGCCTGTGAATGAGGTCAACACGCTGACGCTTGTCGAGCTCTTGCGCGCTTGGACTGCCGGGGGCGCGTACGATCTGATGCGCGAAGACGAGCTGGGTACGCTCGAGGTCGGCAAGCTTGCCGATATCTGCGTGCTCGATCGGGATGTGTTTGACCTCGATTATCGCGACGCACGCGATCTTGCGGTTGATATGACGATGTCGGACGGACAAATCGTGTTCGATCGAAATAAGGAGGCATAAGATGTCTGAATCCAAACCGACGCTGCGTCGCGAGCAGATTGCGGGCATGAATATCCACTACATCATGTGGTCACTCGATTACTTCCTTGATGTGCAGCAGCGCTTGGGCTTTGAGTCCATTGAGCTGTGGTGTGCAGAGCCGCATGTGACGCTCGACCATACGGGCTACTTTGAGGCTGAGGTCCTGGCGAAAAAGGCTGCAGACCGTGGGCTTAGGTATCGTACTCTGTGCCCCGAGAATGTTGTCTATCCTTGGCAGTACTGCGCACGCAAGCCGCTGCATGAACAGCGCAGCCTGGCGTACTTTAAACACGGCATTGAACTTGCCGAGGTACTTGGGTGCGACCGTATGTCCATCAACTCGGGCTGGGGCGACTGGGACGAGAACCGCGAGGAAGCCTGGAAGCGCAGCCGCGAGCACTTGTCCATTCTGGCGGAGTATGCCGGCGAGCACGGTCTGGTGCTTACGATGGAAAGCCTGCGTCCCGAGGAGAGCAACCTTGTGACGACCGTCGCCGACGCCAAGCGCATGATTGATGAGGTCGGGAGTCCGTACCTGCAGCCTATGGTCGATACGACCGCAATGGGCGTTGCGGGCGAGTCGCTCGAGGACTGGTTTGCCGCATTTGGCGACGGTGCGATCCACGAGATGCACTTTATCGACGGCGACCCCTATGGCCATCTGGTCTGGGGCGACGGCAAGCACGATATGGATGCCTTCGTCGCCACGCTCAACGCCCATGGTTTCGATGGCATGTTGGGTCAGGAAATCACGGACGGTCGTTACTACGATGACCCGGCGGCGGCAGATGCCAAGAACATGGCCGCCTTCGAGAAGTATCTGATTGACTAGATAAGATTTTGCTCGGCCATGCAAGACACGTCCTGTATGGCCGGCCAAACTGGAAAGGAATTAAACATGAACGCACATGATCTGATTAAGGAAGCAATCGCCGAGAAGGGTAAGTTCGACAGCGTCTACTGGATTGCCTGCGGCGGCTCTATGATCGATCTGATTCCGGCCCATGAGCTCTTGCAGCGCGAGGCGACGACGTTCACCTCGTATATCTATACGGCCCGTGAGTTCGACATCATGCGTCCCCGTCGCCTGGGCGAGAAGTCTCTGGTCATTGCCTGCAGTCACAGCGGCAATACCCCCGAGGTCGTTGAGGGCTGCGAGATTGCCCTTGCCGCGGGCGCGACGGTGATCGCGCAGACCGATAACGCCGGTTCCAAGATCGATAATGGCAAGTGGGTCACCTGGGTGTACCCGTGGGGCGAGGGCGTTCCGCAGGCCGAAGTCCCTGCCGGCATCTCGCTGTCGCTCGCGGCCGAGCTGCTCGACCAGCAGGAGGGCTACGCCGATCTCGCCGACATGTATGCCGGTATTGCCGAAATGGATAAGATTTTGCCTCCCGCACGCGAAAAGGTAAATGCCGAGCTGGGCGATCGCTTTGCCAAGCTTTGCCAGGAGCATGAGTTCTTCTATATCCTGGGCAGCGGTCCCAACTTTAGCCAGACCTACGGTTTCGCTATCTGCTCTCTTATGGAGATGCAGTGGCAGCACTGCAGCTACATTCACTCTGCCGAGTACTTCCATGGCCCCTTCGAGGCTACTCAGGATGGCGTTTTTTACTTCCTGCAGATGGGCTCCAGCGAGTGCCGTGCTATGGACGAGCGCGCCCTGGCGTTCCTTAAGACGCATACCGATACGCTGATGGTGCTCGATGCCAAGGAGTACGGTATGGAAGCCGTGCCGGCGAGCGTCCGTGCCTATCTGGACCCGGTGCTGTTCTACGCCATGAACTGCGAGCTGCGTGCAGCACGCGGCAAGGTGTTTGATCACGATCCCGATTTCCGTCGCTATATGGGTGTTGTCGAGTACTAGAAGGGGCAAAGGCCATGACATTTAACGTTAACGCGCTCGGATTTGGCGACAACGTCGTCGATCGCTACGAGCATATCCACACCATGTATCCTGGCGGCAATGCGGTGAACTTCGCCGTTTATGCCAAGAAATGCGGTGCCGCACGCTCTGCATACATGGGCATTTTTGGCAATGACGCCGCTGCCGAGCATGTCATTGCAAGCCTCGAGGATGAGGGTATCGAGCTTGACAAGTGCGAGCAGATGATTGGCGAGAACGGAGCGGCTCGCGTGACCGTCGTTGACGGTGACCGTGTCTTCCTTGGCTCCAACGAGGGCGGTATCCGTGGCGATGCGCGCTATGTCCTCGATCGCTTTGACCTTGCGTACATGAAGCAGTTCGATGTGGTTCATTCGGGCAACTATTGCTTCACCGAGCGCGAGCTGCCCAAGCTGAAGGCTGCGGGCGTCACGGTCTCTTT
>URIJ01000169.1 GCA_900547835.1 uncultured Collinsella sp. | reverse complement strand
AGGTCAGCGCCCTTTCGTTTCACGTCACCTTGTCTCAAATGCGGCCCGCTCGCTGTCCGTCCTCTACCTGCGGCGTTGTCTTACTCCGGATGCGGCAGTTAGGGACGTTCCTTTTCTGCCGGCAGTCTGGGATGTTCCTTGGGGTAGTCATTGGGGACGTTCTTTAATGACTGGTCGTTTAAGAACGTCCCCAACGACTACCCAGAATGAGAGTGGATAATCTCCCGTTTTTGGCCTATACCAGCGCTAAAAGTGGGAGATTATCCACTCTCATCGAGCAAGTGTCCGAAATTCCGCCCTCATTCCTTCTTAGGACCCTCCGTCCCCGAGGATTCGAGGCTCGCCTGCCGAATGGTCGATGCGGCCGTCCTGCGTCCATGTCACACTCAGGGGTGGCCTGACCCAACTTGGAAGGAGCCCCCATGAGCCTTGACAACGTAACTCTGCGTGCCGCCACGCTCGATGACCTGGCCGGCATCGCCGCCATCTACAACCAGCTGTGGTGCAACACGCTGCGCAACCGAGGCGACGTCGAAGCCGCCGATTTCTGTGCGCGCTTTAACATCGCCATGCAGCTGCAGCGCTCCCCCATCGCGCTCGTTGCCGAAGCTGAAGGCCGCATCATCGCCGCTTGCTGCATCGGTATCTTCGAAGACGGCAAACCACGCACCAATCCCACGTGGGAGCCCTGCTACAACGAGATGTTCGTCCAGGCAACCGAGATGGCAAAGACCGCCGATGCCAAGCTCGAGGGCTCGCTCTTTGGAGACAGCCGCGAAAAGGCCACAGCGGATCGCTTTGCCGCCACAGGCAACGAATATGCCCAGGGTCAACTCAACTTGATTATCATTATGCCTGAATGGCAGGGCAAGGGACTCGGCCGCAAGCTCATCGACCTTGCGCGCGCCGAACTCGCCAAAGCCGGGTGCACCAAATTCTTCCTGATGAGCGACTGCAACTCCGACTGGCAGTTCTACGAGCACCTCAACATGAAGCGCATCTTGGAGGATCACAGCCAGGACACCGGCGACGGATTTATCGTCTATATGTACGGAGGCGACACGCAGGATTAACTTACATGTCGCCTCACGGGCTTTCTACAAGACGGCCCAAACCATCAACCAAGACGAGTCAACAAGGCGCGCTCTCCTCGGCAGCAAGGGCATTCGTGCTGTAACGAGTGGTGGAGATGGCCACGCTTGCACACAACTGTCTCGGATAGATAGCGGTCGAGCAGGCGCGCCCATGTGCGTGCGTCAAGACGCTCCTCCGCCCTGCCATACAGCGATCGACGGAGTGCCTCGCCCATAAGGCCGCTAAAATCATCGAGCTCAAGAGCGTACTTTGGGACAACGTATCCGACCAACGTCCCCACAAACGGGCTGTGCCCATTACACACGCAGCTGTTTATCAATGGTGCAGGCGGAATGTCATCGTCGTCCAGGTCAAATATGTCCAAGTCCAGCTCACCAGAAGCGTATGGGTGTATTCCGCGGTTAAGCATCTTAAAGATATGGACCGCGAGTCCAAAGTCATCCGTCTGTGGCGTAAACACGGGGGCATTCGTGGACGCTGCCAAGCTCTCGAAATCGCTGATGCCGGCTATCTCCATGAGTTGAAGCACCTCGGGGGCAATATAGCCGGGAGCGGCGCACGCAGTCCTATGTGTCACATCCGAAAGCGTAAAGCTATACGAGCGCCTTGATGGTATCCATGCCCGCATGCGCCGAAGCCTCGCAACCCTTCTGCCCGTTGAGCACGCACTCGAGCAGCGTATCGTATGCGCGCTGGGCTTCGGGGGCCAGGTACGCCCTGTTAAACATGCCCTCGGGTCGCACGTTTCCCTTCGAGTCGATCATATAAGGCCCCAATCTGTTTGGTTTCCCCAGATTGTGTGCCCGCACACCCAAGCCGCACGGCCCGCCGTTCAGCTGAAACCACCACACAAAAAGTCCGCCGACCATTGAAGTCGGCGGACTTTCGCGTGCGGACAATCAAGCACTGTTCACCATGGAACTGCTATTTACAGCGCGCCTTGGGCTGCTGCTGGGTGATGCAGTGGATGTTGCCGCCACCATAGATGACCTCGCGCGTCATGATGCCGATGACCTCGCGATCCGGATAGGCGGCTTGGATATTCTTGAGTGCCTGGGCATCGTTGGGGTCGCCAAACTGTGGCACCAGCACCGCCCCGTTGATGGGCAAGAAGTTGAGGTAGCTGGGCTCAAAGGCGTCCTCGGGAGTACGCGGCAGCACACCCTCGACCGGATCGATGGTCGATGCCTCCTCCTCGGTCATATATACCGAGGTCGCAGGCATAATCACCTTGTGGATCTTGAGCTTGCGGCCACGGGCATCCGTCGTCTCGGAAAGCGTCTTATACGCCTCTTGGCACTCCTTGTAGAACTTATGGTTGGGATCATCGGTCCACATGCAGCAGACCTCGCCGGGCGCACTAAAGCATGCGACGTCGTCCACGTGCCCGTTGGTCTCAAACGGGTCGATGCCATCCTTGATCCAAATGACCTTCTCGATGCCCAGGTACTCGGCAAGCTTCTCCTCGATCTGCTCCTTGGTGTACTGGGGGTTGCGGTCCTCATTGAGCAGGCACATCTCGGTGGTCACCACGGTGCCCTGGCCGTCGCAGTTAAACGAGCCACCCTCGAGGATATAATCCTCGGGACGATAGCGGTTAACCTGCTCGAGCTGTGCCACCTGCAAGCCGATACTCGCATCCTTGTCCCACGGGTAATACAGACCGTCGATAAAGCCGCCATACGCGTTAAAGTGGAAGTGCGAGAGTGCCACGTCGCCCTTGTCGTTGACAAGAAACGCCGGGCCGGGGTCGCGGATCCAGGAGTCGTTGTACTCCATATGAATCACGCGCACGTTCTCAACGCCATCGAAAATCTCGCACACCGCAGGGAAATCCTCGGTATTGACACCAACGGTGATGGGCTGGAAGCGTGCAACGGTCTTAATAATCTCGGTAAAGACCTTTTGCGCCGGCTTGGCACCACAGCGCCACACATCCGAGCGATGCGGCCACAAAATCCAGGTGCGCTCCTGCTCTTCGTACTCGCCGGGCATGTAGAATCCGTCCTTCTTTGGCGTAGACTCGCTCTCGTAAATGGTCTTCATTTCAAGCTCCTAAATCTCGGTGCTTTTGCTTGACGAGACCATGATGCGGCCGCACCGAGATGTTCTCAATGGTCCCTCGAGCCCCTTTCAGCGACCGACGGTATACCATTCGCTGACCTAAAGTTCTATTCAGGCCGAGAACATGACATACTGGGTTCCACAATGGAAAGGATGCCCTATGCCCCCATGCAATAATCAGCAGACTATTGAGTTGGACAGTACGACCTGGACTGCTCTCAACGAGCTCGCGCTTGCAATCCACGCATCACACGGTGTCGATAAGCTGCAAAAGGAGACCCTCGAGGGAACGACAGGGCTCGTGCCCCATCGGATCGCCATGTTCGACCTGATCGAGGCGGCGGGCAGTGATGCCCCACGCTACGTCCACCCCGCAAGCAGCGGAATGGACGACCGCGCACTGAGCGACTACTACAACCGCTACGCCGCGATGGACTATACAACATGGAGCTTTGACTTACATAAGGTCGGCGTCTACCGCGACCTCGACCTCGTCGACGTCGAGCGACGCGATGCCACGCCCATCTATCGCAAATGGATGGAACCGCAGGGCGTCTACTTTGGCTGTACGGCCACGCTCGCGCACAACGACAGCCCGCTAGGAAGCATCACCCTGTTTCGTGAACGCACGGCCGGAGACTTCACCGACACCGAGCTCGCAATCCTGCTCGAAGTCGCTCGGCACGCGAGCCTCGCGCTCGCCAACCTCTATCCTCGGGGCATTAAACTCACCCAGACAGAAGACACAAACCAGCTAAATGCTTTCATTACAGAACACAATATCCAACCGCGCGAAGCCGAAGTCATGCGGCTCATGCTCGACGGCAAAACGA
This sequence comes from uncultured Collinsella sp., assembly GCA_900547835.1. Classification (GTDB taxonomy): domain Bacteria; phylum Actinomycetota; class Coriobacteriia; order Coriobacteriales; family Coriobacteriaceae; genus Collinsella. The sequence goes on along the minus strand of URIJ01000169.1, from coordinate 485 downwards.
ACAAACAGATGGCAAACGAGCTATTCATAAGCGAGTCAACCGTCAAGAAGCATGTCAACGCCATCTATCGCAAGCTCGGCGTCAGCAACCGCCTGGGCCTCATGACTGCCACGCAAAACATCCCGCGATAAAAAAGGGCGCCCTCCATGCAGAGAACGCCCTTTGATTTCGCCATTTGAATTAGTGTCGGCTCTGGCTCAAAGAGTAGACAGGTTTATTTTGGCAGGTTTTATCTGGGCAAATGTCAGCCGCCGCGAGGGAGCTGCCTTCCCTCGCGGCGGTCTTCTAACAGAAAAAACCAAGTGAGTAGGCTTTTTGCAGGAGGTCAAGCACGCCCCAAAACGCCACAGCTCTGACCTGCGGTTTTATTGAGTATTTGTTGCGATGTGCTCGGCATATCCAAATAAGTCTACTCACTTGCATCTAAGACGGTAGCGCGCGCAGCCGTGGTGTAAGAAGCAAGGGAGGGCCATCGCCTAGAATCG
>URIJ01000168.1 GCA_900547835.1 uncultured Collinsella sp. | reverse complement strand
CACGTATCCGGCGGAAACATGAGCAAACTGCGTCCAGCCCGCATCGGAAAGATCGGGGTCGCCGACCAACACAATGTCGCAATCGGCGCCATGTGCAAGCTCAAGCATATTGAGAGCAACCTTTGACGCGCGACCGCGCTGCGCCTCGACCGTCGGCAGTCCCTCGAATACCGGCCCGCGAACGTTAGCATCACCCGGCACAAAAGCCATGATTTCGAATCCAAGCGCCGCAAGACGAAGATTCACCCGAGCAATGTCCTCCAGAGCTAAACCGGTATAAGGCTTGGGGTAAAAATTGTGGCAGGCGGCAAAACGAGTCACATCGGCACCGGCCTCACGCCACGATGCGATTTCAACAGAACTCACCGTCGATGCATTGACCACAATGCGAAATACACCGGACAGCTTCGCGACCCGCTGGGCGCTAAAGCCATAGTCCAAACGAAGGTATTCCAACCCCAGATCGCGCAGGTCCTCGATGCGCTCAAGCCCGAGCAAATCGCACGTGCGAGGCCCCACATCGGCAATGAGCGCAATGCCGCGGGCGGAAAGCAGCGACAGAACATGACGGACTTTATCTGCATACGCCGCTCCCCCATCCTCGGGAATATGCAGTGAGGTGAACGCATAGCGCGCACCCGCCGCGGCACCACGCTCGATCGTCCGCTCAATATCCTGCAGAGGGCTGGAAAGATAAATCGAAATACCCGTTTTCACGCTTCAACGCTCCTTTAAAAAAGGCCGGCGGAGCAGTTAGCCCCGCCGGCACAACCATAGCATCAAGAAATCTGCCGCGCGCCGCGAGCCCTGAGCAACACGGCTCGCGATATCAAACTACTCGCCAAAGAACTCGTTGATCTTCTGCTCGTCGACGCCAAAGAACCACGTCAGGACAAAGCCGGCGGCATAGGCAAGCAGCATAGCGGCAACGTAGCCGAGTTGCTGGCCAGGAACGACGATCAGCAGGCCAAACAGACCGGAAACGCCCTGAGAAACCGTGCCGATGTGAAGCAGCGCTGCGAGCGCGCCGCCAAATCCGGCACCCAGACAGGCCGTCACAAACGGACGAACGAGCGGCAGCGTAACGGCATACATCAGAGGCTCGCCCACACCCAGGATTCCAACGGGAATGGACTCTGCGACGTACTTCTTAAGCTTAGCGTTCTTGGTCTTAAAGTACAGCGCCAGACCGGCACCGACCTGACCGCCGCCAGCCATCATAAGGATGGGAAGCAGGTAATTGATGCCCTTGGTAGCACCGTCGGGATCGTTGAGCATAGCGTGGATCGGCGTGAGCGCCTGATGCAGGCCGACGGAAACCAGCGGCAAGAAGCCTGCCGACAGGATATAGCCGCCCAGGACGCCCAGCTTCTCGAAGATAAAGGTCAAAACGCTAAAGATGGCAGTCGTCAGCCATGCACCAACCGGCTGGATGACGAGCATCAGAGCAAAGGCGCCGATGATGAGCACCAGCAGCGGGGACAAGAACGTGTCGAGTGCGTTGGGCATAACCTTGCGAATCTGACGCTCCATCCAGGCAAAAAATGCACCAGCGATAAGAGCCGCGATCATGCCGCCCGCTGCGGGGTTGTACTGCGCATTGGTGAGCGGCAGCAAAATGGCAGTGGCAGGATCAGCCGCGCCAGGCGCAAGCAGGGGCATGGCACTGTTGGCGATACACATCATGCCGGCGATGCCGCCCAGCGCAGCGGAGCCACCAAACTCACGTGCCGCGTTATAACCCACCAAGATGGGCAGATAGGCGAACAGGGCCCAGCCCATGGAACGAATTCCCTGGTACCACCACTCGCCCGCAAGCGCGCCTGCCGTCGAGACGTTAATGACGTTGCAGATACCGTTGATGAGGCCAGCCGCAATGATGCCGGGAAGCAGGGCGACGAAGACATTGGAAATCTTCTTGAGGAAGGCCTGAACCGGCTTGGACTCGTACTTGGCCTTCTGCGCGGCCTTGTTTGTGGCCGCAGCGTCAACCACGCTCTCGTCGGCAACGCCTTTCGCAAGGCCGGTGAACTTGGAGAACTCCTCGAGCACCTTATTCACCTTGCCCGGACCCAACACGATCTGCATCGTGTCGTCCTCGACCAGGCCCATCACGCCGTCGAGTGCCTTAATGCCCTCCGTGTCAACGTTGCCCGTGTCTTTGACGGTCACGCGCAGGCGCGTCATGCACGCCGCGTTTGCGAGCACGTTGTCTTTACCGCCCAAAAGGTCCAGCAGCTTTTGAGCCAGCTCTTTGTTCGTCATAACTCCTCCTTGTATTGGGTATCTCGTCTGGATGTCATATCAGCTCACGCCGTGCACCTATTGGGCATCGGCGTTGCTCTTCTCATGGCCACTCACCGCAGCACGGACATGGCCTCGCGCCCGCCCAAGAGCTACCGCAGCCTGCTCGGCATCGCAGTCCAGCAGCACCGAGACAATAGCGGTTTTTACGTGGCCGCCGGCATCTGCAAGCGCCTGAATAGCGCGCTCGCGCGTGCAGCCGGTCGCCTCCATCACGATGTTCTGGCCGCGCACCACCAACTTCTCGTTCGTCTGCTGCACATCGACCATCAGGTTTTGGTATACCTTGCCGATCTTGACCATGGCACCGGTTGAAATCATGTTGAGGATGAGTTTTTGAACCGTTCCCGCCTTGAGCCTCGTTGAGCCGGTCAGCACCTCGGGACCGGGCACAGGCTCAATGGCAAGATCTGCGCTCTCCCCGATCTTCGACCCTTGGTTGCAGGCAATTGCAATGGTCTTGCACCCAGTTGCCTTGGCGTACACAAGGCCGCCCACCACATAGGGAGTACGGCCGCTTGCCGCCAGGCCAACGACAAGATCCTTGTCCGAGAGTCCACGCTCCCGCAGGTCGCTCGCGCCAAGTTCCTCGCTGTCTTCGGCACCTTCGACAGCCTTGATAAACGCCGTCTCGCCTCCGGCAATGAGCCCGACAATCAGATCGGGCGATACGCCAAACGTAGGCGGGCACTCCGAAGCGTCAAGCACGCCCAAACGACCACTAGTGCCCGCGCCCATGTAAAAGACGCGCCCGCCGCGCTCAAGCGCCTCGGCAGCCCAGTCGATTGCCGTGGCAACCTGGGGCAACACTTTCGTGACCGACTGGACGGCACGAAGATCCTCATCGTTCATCGTCGTGACGATTTGCAGCGATGTCATCGTATCGAGGTCCATTGACCTTTGATTACGCTGTTCGGTCGTGAATTTTGTTAAATCGAGCATTTCATTCACCTCATCTTTCCTGTTTCTCGATGTAGTTTTGCTTAATGACATGCGTCGCCCGTTCGTAGTCGTTGGCAACGTAAGCAGCGTACAGGGCATCGACAACCATAAGCTGGGCCATACGCGAAGCCATGGCACCGCTGCGGACCAAGGGCTCACTCGCAGCGACGCCGAGCACGGCATCGGCCATGGTGGCAAGCTTGGATGATCCATCTACTTTGGTAACGGCCACGACGGGACAGTTGTGACGTTGGGCCTCGGCGGTGCAGTCCAGCACTTCTTGCGTTAAGCCCGAGTAGCTAAAGGCGATTGCCATATCGCCCTCATGCATGTTCTTGGCACACAAGAGCTGATCATGCCAGTCGTCGTACAGATGGCACTCTTTGTCGACACGCATGAGCTTTTGCGCCAGATCGTGCGCGACCAAACGAGAGGCACCGATACCGAACAGATTGACCGCGCGTGCCCGCTTAAGATAGGCCGCACATCGCTCCAAGACGGTGTAATCGAGCGTTCGCGCCGTCGCTTCGATCGTGCGCACGTTGCTTTTCATCACCTTCCCCACGATACGTTCGACGCTGTCATCCATGGAGATGTCCTCGAGGGCAACGTCTTTCTTGTCACCCAAGAGCGCCAGCTCGGCAATCAGTTCGCGCTGGAACTCCTTGTAGCCCGCAAAACCCAAGCGCTTGCAAAAGCGCAAAATGCTCGAGGGCGAGGAGAACGTGACATCGGCAAGACCGCGGACAGACAGCCCGACCACCTCGTGCGGATGAGCGCTTACATATGCGATGACATTGCGTTCCGCCGGGCTCGCGCTGAGCTCACGCTCGCGAAGCCGCAAAAGCAATCCGTTTGCCATCTCAAACACCTCCGTTGAGAAGAATTAAAGACCAACGAACGATTCGTACCGGATATAAACAGCTTTTACGGTACATTGTGCCGCATCGTGGCGCACAAAGGGCGAGCGTTCTACCGCTCGCCCCTCAAATCCGACCGCTCGGAAATACGCGCGACACAAAATGATTCATCGAGGTCGCATTATTTGTAACAGGGTTGTTAACGACGTTTCGCATGGGCGCCAATGGGACAGGTCGCGCGCTGAACCAGCACGGCGGCCAACAGCACCAACAGCATGGCGACAACGTAACCCGTGGCATCGAAGCCCAGGTCGATCATGTCGAAATGACGACCAGGAACAAAGATCTTGTGCACTTGGTCACCGACAGAGCAGA
>URIJ01000167.1 GCA_900547835.1 uncultured Collinsella sp. | reverse complement strand
GGCCGACGAGGAGCAGCAGATCTGCGTACAGCTCTTTGGTTCCAAGCCCGATCAGTTTGCGAGCGCCGTCGCCGCCGTTGAGGGGCGTGTTGGCGATCGCCTGTCGCTGATCGACATCAACATGGCCTGCCCGGCTCGCAAGGTCGTTACCAAGGGCGAGGGCTCGGCACTTATGCGCACGCCTGAGCTGGCCGAGCAGATTGTCGAGGCAGCGGAAGTGCATTGATGAAAAATCCTCGGCTTTGCGGAGAAATCGTCAAGGCTGTGACAGCCGTTACCGACATACCCGTAACCGTAAAAATCCGCAAGGGCTTTTACGCCGAAGACCGCAATGCCGCGACGTTTGCCCAGATGCTCGAGGGGGCAGGGGCCGCTGCGGTGGCGGTACATGGTCGCTGTGCCACGCAGCTCTATACGGGCCAGGCCGATTGGTCAGTCGTCGATGAGGTGGCCGACGCCGTCGAGATTCCCGTTATCGGTTCGGGCGATGTGTTCTGCGCCGAGGATGCCGCGGAGCATCTGCGCAGTTCTGGTGCCAGCGCGGTGTTTATCGCGCGCGGCATCTACGGGAACCCGTGGGTGTTTGGCGATGCTCGCGCTCTTGCGCTCGATGGCACACCGGTGCCGGCGCGCAGCTCTGTCGAGCGCCTGGACGCCCTGCGTGAGCACCTAACGCTGACGCATGAGCTCCTGCCGCTCATGTCGCGTGCCCGTACGTACGCAAGCTGGTACTTAAAAGGCATGCCCCATGCCGCCGCTTGGCGTGCCCATGTGGTGCGCTGCTCCACGTATGAGGAGTTTATGGCGCTGGTCGATGAGATCGAGCATGATGTGGTGGCCTGCGAGGCTGCCCTTGCCGCCGGCGAATCGGTGCCCCCTCATCCGCTGGGGGCTTAAGGGTGGCCGTTACCGCGCTGTATGCGCACGTGCCGTTTTGCGCCCAAAAGTGCCGGTACTGCGACTTTGACTCACGCAGTTTTGCTCCGTGCGACCTGAGCGCTGCGCTCGATTTCTATTTTGAGCAGTTGTTCGCGCGTCTCGATGCTTTTGGCAAGGCTGGGGCCCTTGACCAGATCCGCACCGTCTATGTTGGCGGCGGTACGCCGTCGCTGGCGGGGGAGCGCCTGGTGGAGCTGGTGCGGCGTATTCGTGCGTGGTGCGCCCCCGTTGAGTTTACCTGCGAGGCCAATCCCGAGTCGCTGACCGCCGAGCTTGCTACTGCGCTTGCCAAGGTTGGTGTCACACGCGTTTCTCTGGGCGTGCAAACGCTCGATAACACCGAACTTACCGCCATCGGCCGCATTCACGATGCCGATCGGGCGCTCGCCGCCATCGCGACGGTCAAGGACGCTGGGCTTGACGTGTCGTGCGACCTTATGTGCGGACTTCCCGGGCAGACCGCAGCGAGTTGGAAGCACACGCTCGATGGCGTGCTGGCGGCGGCTCCGCATCATGTGTCGGTCTACCCGCTTACGCTTGAGGAGGGGACGCCCCTTTATCGCATGGCGTGCCGCGACGAGTCGGTCGAGCCCGACGAGGATTTTCAAGCTTCGTGCATGGATGTGGCGCGTGAGCGTCTGGGTGCGGCCGGCTATCACCCGTATGAGGTGGCAAGCTATGCGCTCGACGGCCATGAGTGCGCCCATAACATTGCCTACTGGACCGGACGGGGCTACCTGGGCCTGGGCCGTTCTGCCGCCGGTATGCTTGATACTGGGGATTTCGACCGTCTTGCAGGTTTGTTCCCCGGCGTGTCTGCTCGAGGCGACGCGTACCGTGTGCGTTTGGTTCAGCGCGACGATGACGCGACGTCGTTTGAGGCCGAATACCTGTCGCAGCGAGAGGCTGCGGCCGAAGACCTGATGCTCGCTTGTCGCATGACGCGCGGTATTGCGTCCGACCTGTTGGTTCGCGCGGCTCGTGTCATCCCGGCCGATGAGCTGACAGCCGCTTGTGATCGCGCGCTCGAATTGGGTCTTGCCACTTGGGTGCCCGAGACGCTCGGGGTCCATGAGGGACCCTTTACTTCGGCAGATGTCGTCGCGGGCCATGTTCGAGCTCGTTTAGCACCGACACACCTGGGCTGGCTCGATGGAAATGTTCTGTTCGAGCTGTTTTGGGATCTAGCTTAGGCCGCTCGGGTAGAATTACCGGAATATATACGCTGCTGTGAGCAGGAGGTTGCCGCGCATGGCGACGATGAACGAAAAAGATTACTACGAGATTTTGGGTGTCTCCAAGGACGCCACCTCGCGTGATATTCAAAAGGCCTTCCAGCAAAAGGCCCGTAAGCTCCATCCGGACGTCAACAAAGAGCCGGATGCCGAGGAAAAGTTTAAAGAGGTTTCCGAGGCCTACGCCGTGCTTTCGGATGAGCAAAAACGTGCGCGCTACGATGCCATGCGTTCTGGCAATCCCTTTGCCGGTGCCCCTACGGCTTCGCCCTATGGTGGCGGCTATGCCGGCAACACGGGCTATGGCAATCCCTTTGAGGGCGGCTTTCCTTTTGGCGGTGCCTGGGGCCAGCAGCGTCGCGGCCAGGCTGCCTACAATCCCGAGAACGGCGCCAACGTGGTCGTCGATATCAAACTGGACGCCAAGGAGGCCAAGGACGGTGCCCGCAAGACCGTCCGCTATACGCGCTTCGATACCTGTGGTCACTGCGGCGGCTCGGGTTCTGTCTCCTCCGAGCATGCCCATACCTGCCCGAGCTGCGGTGGCCGCGGGCACATCGACGTCGACTTGTCCTTCCTGTTTGGTGCGGGCACGTTCCAGTCGGTCTGCCCCGAGTGCGGCGGTTCCGGTAAGGTCGTGGCCGACCCCTGCCCCGATTGCGGTGGCAGCGGTCGTACTCGCGTAACCTCCGAGCAGACGATTGAGTTTCCTGCCGGCACGCACGATGGCGACGAGGTCCGCATTAGCGGCATGGGTCACGCCGGCACTAACGGTGCCGCTGGCGGTGATCTAGTCGGCCGTGCCCATGTCGAGTCCGAGCGCTTGGAAGGCAAAGCTCGTACCGGTTTTTACCTGATGGGCATCGTGGCGCCGTTTTTGGTGCTATCGGCCATCTCGGGCGTGTTCTCGGCCTTTGCCGTGATGTGCTTTATTCCGTTTGCCATGGGCCTGTTCATGGTGCTCTCGGACGGCGTGCTGCACCGCAGCCTGCTGTGGTGGAAGCGCGGCGCGATGCAGTTTGCCAACGGTTTTGCCAATGGCTTCATGTTCGCGCTCGTGTCGGTTTGGTTCGCGAGCTGCTCGCAACGGGCCATGCTTTCGCCGTACCAAATGCAATAACATCAAACCCTCTGTTTGCGGTCGGCCCTGCTTGGGTATAGGACGCACTGTGACAATAATGAAAGACGGAAGGATTCGGTTGTGTCGGAAAATAGGGATTACTACGAGGTGCTTGGCGTCGACAGGGATGCCGACGCGCGGACGATTAAGCGCGCGTTTCTAAAGAAGGCCCGTACCGTACACCCGGACGTTTCGGACGACCCCGAGGCCGAGGCCAAGTTCAAAGAGCTCAACGAGGCGTATTCCGTTCTTTCCGACGAGCAGAAGCGTGCTAACTACGACCGTTACGGCACCGCGGACGGCCCTGGTGGTTCGGGCTACGTCGATATCAACGACATCTTTGGTGGCATGGGCATGGACGACTTGTTCTCGTCGTTCTTTGGCGGCGGTGCCGGCGGTGGCGCCCGCAGCCGTCGTGAGCGTCGTCGCGGACGTGATATGGCCATCTCGCTTTCGGTGACGCTCGAGGAGGCGGCGCTCGGCTGCAAAAAGACAATCAGCTATGACCGCTTTGCTCCTTGCGAGGACTGCAATGGCACCGGTAGGGCAGAGGGCGCACAGGAAAAGCAGTGCGGCCGCTGCCACGGCACGGGCTATGTCACGACGGTTCAGCGATCGTTTTTGGGCCAGGTTCAGTCCTCTTCGCCCTGTCCCGACTGCCACGGCGAAGGCACGGTCATCGATCATCCCTGCGAGACCTGTGACGGCCAGGGCCGCACGCCTTCACACGAAAAGATTGACATCGATATTCCCGCCGGTGTTTCGACCGGTCGCCAGCTGCGCGTGAGTGGTTTTGGCGAGGCCGGCCTTCGTGGCGAGCCGTCGGGCGACCTGATCGTCAACGTGCGTGTCGCCGACCACGAGCGTTTTAAGCGTAATGGCGATGACCTCTATCTGGTGAGCGATATCTCGATTGCGCAGGCCGCGCTCGGTTGCGAGATTGAGGTCGAGGGCATTATGCCTGACGAGGTCGTTAAAGTGACGGTTCCCGCCGGCACACAGTACGGTGACACCGTGAGCGTCAACAACTACGGCATGCCGCGTATCGGCGGTGGCGGCTCGCGCGGTCGTCTGATTGTGCAGCTGCGCGTGGTCGTTCCCACCAATCTCTCCAACAAGCAGCGCGAGCTGCTTCGCGCCTTTGCCGACGAGATGGGCGATGACGTCGCATCCGGTAAGAAGTCGGTGACCGACCGTATCAAGAGTGCCCTCGACGATATCCTCG
>URIJ01000166.1 GCA_900547835.1 uncultured Collinsella sp. | reverse complement strand
CGAAACGCCGAGTAGATCAGCATCGCAAACACCAAGAAGAACAGCACGGTTCCGACAAAACCGACTTCCTCGCCAATGATGGCCAGGATGTAGTCATTGTGCGCCTCGGGCAGATACGAGTACTTCATGGTTGAGTTGCCGATGCCACGGCCGAACAGACCGCCCGAGGCAAAGGCCATAATGGCAAGCGTGGCCTGATAGCCGTCACCATACTCGTCGGCCCAAGGGTTCAAGGCAACCTGAATACGCACCATACGGTACGGCTCTGCGACAAGCGCAATCACGATCACGAGAATGCCGAAGATTAGCACGCCGATGATAAATCTGGGGTCGAGACCCGCAAACAACGCCATGCACATGAGGGTCAACAGGATGATCAGGACAGTACCGAAATCGGGCTGGATAAAGATCAGAAAGAGCGAAATGCCCAGGTAGATGCCCATCTTGCGAAGGAATTCGTTGATGTTGCCACCGGGCGAAAAGAAGCGATCAAGCATGATGGCCGAATACGCAATGGCAAATGGCTTTAAAAACTCGGAAGGCTGGAACTGAATACCGGCGATGTTAAGCCAGCGCGTGGCGCCACGGCTGCCGCTGCCCACCAAGAACACCAGAAACAGTAGCCCTATCATGCCTATGAGGAAGATCCTGAGCACATCCTCCCCAAACCAGCTGTCCGGCAAAACGCGCACGATGGCAATCAGCGCCAGAACACCGACCACGGCAAACGCGGCCTGTCGACCCAGAAAAAACGTCGCCGAGCCATTCTCGTGCAGCGCCTCGACCGAAGACGCCGAGTACACCATCAGCAGGCCAAAGCATACCAAGGTAAACAAGCAGGCCATGAATATCAAACGGGGGCGCATGATACGGGCGGGAACGCCGGCAATATAGCGTTCGCTAAACGACTGCCCGCCGCGGCTGGAACGCGGTGTGATACGACGTGAGGAAGCACGGTCCGAGTCGGGCCTCCTCATACCTTGTCGGGGGCTCTCCTCTCTCACCGCAACCCCTATTCCATTTGTGATTTCGCTGCAGCGGCAAGCTGGGCCACGTAGTCCTTAAACACGCGGCCGCGCTCCTCATAGCCCGAGAACTCATCGAACGAAGAGCAGGCAGGAGAAAGTAAGATCACGTCACCACGGCTCGACAGCGAACGGGCGACGTCCACGGCGTCGCGTAGGTCATCCGCCTGGGCGATATCCACATCGCCATCGACATCGGCCTCGTCCATAGCGGCGGTGAAGCGCTCGCGCGCATCGCCAAAGCAGACGACCGAGCGCACGTTGTCCATAACGACGCGCGCGAAGTCCGTGAGCGGCGTGCCCTTATCGTGGCCGCCGAGCAGCAAGATCACGTCGTCATCGGGAAATGCCGTCAGCGCCTTCTCGACCGCATCGGTGTTGGTCGCCTTGGAATCGTTGACGTAGCGCACGCCGTCAATCTCGCCACACGGCTCCACGCGGTGCTCGAGCGGCTGGAACGAGGCCAGACCGCGGCAGACACCGTCGACATCGGCACCGACTGCCAAGGCAGCCGTGGCAGCGCACAGGGCATTGATAACATTGTGATGGCCCGAGATCTTGAGCTCGGATGTAGCGATGAGCGGGGTCTCGACACCCTTCAGACGCACGATCATCTTGCCATCGCGCACAAAGGCGGCATCCTCGCCCTCAGGCTCGTCAAAGGCAACCTTGCAGATGCGACGACCCGGCGTGTAGATGTACTCATCGAACTCGTGAATGCCGGCGTCTTCGACGTCGACAACCACCAGATCGTCATCGACCATATTGGCAAACAGTTTGATCTTGGCAAGCGCATAGTTCTTATGGCTCTTATGCCAGCCCAAGTGGTCGGGAGTGATGTTGAGCAGCACCGCCACGCGGGGGTGGAGCTCGGTTGTCGTAGCAATCTGATAGCTCGAGAGCTCAGCCACAAACCACTCGTTGTGGGCTCGGCCGTCAATCTCGTTGACCGGCGGCTCGCCGATGTTGCCGACAGCAACGCTGGCCTCGCCGGCAGCCTTAAGCAGATAATCAGTCAGCGACGTGGTGGTCGTCTTGCCGTTGGTGCCCGTGATGGCAATCCAGTTATCGGGCGACAGGCGATAGGCAAACTCGGGCTCACCCATAATCTGGGCGGCATGCTCGCGCCCGGCCTTAAAGAAGCCCGAGAACTCCGAGATGCCCGGGCACGTCACGCATACGTCATAGGCGCCCTCGACCTGTTCGGTCCCATAGACAAACGACGCACCAGCGGCCTCGAGCGCACGCGTGGCGTCATTGGGCTCAGAGGTGCCACCGCCATACACGGTAACGGCACTTACGCGCTCGGGATGTGCCAACGCCCAGCGGGCGACATCGAGACCGGATTTGCCCTGACCCAAAACGAGCAGGCTAAAGACATCAGCAAGAGGCATGAAAGACCACTATCCCAACTGGAAGAACAGGGCAAGGCCAACGGCACCAAAGGCCGCAGCGATAATCCAAAAACGGATGACGACCTTGGTCTCGGCCCAGCCCTTCTTTTCGAAATGATGATGGATGGGCGCCATAAGGAAGACGCGCTTGTGCGTAAAGTGGAAGTAGACAACCTGAATCATGACCGACAGGGTCTCAACGATAAACAGGCCGCCGATGATGAGGGAGACGACCTCGGTGTTGGTCATGATGGACGTGCAGGCAAACGCGGCGCCCAGGGCAAGCGAGCCGGTATCGCCCATAAAGATGCTCGCCGGATAGCAGTTGAACCACAGAAAGCCCAAGCAGGCACCGGCACACGCGGTGCAGAAGATGGACAGGTTCACGTCTCCGTGCAAAAACGCCATGGCAGCCATGGCGAGCATGGCAATCATGGAGGTGCCGCCGGCAAGACCGTCAAGGCCATCGGTCAGGTTCACGGCATTAGAAAGACCGGCGATCATCAGCCAGCAAAAGACAATGTAGAGCCACGGGAACGAAAGGCCGCAGATGGTGGTCGAAAGAACACCGAGGTCAATCGTCAGGCCGCCGGGAAAACGAATCTCGGGGGCGACGCCGCACCAGTTGACGGCAAGTACCGTAAAGGTGACACAGATAATGGTTAGGCCGATCATCTTGGCATGGGGCGTCAGACCGAGAGAGCGCCCATGCGTAACGGAGGTCAGGTCGTCGATCAGGCCCAGCACGCCTGTCGCCAGCGTGGCGAGCAGCACGAGCACGAGCTCGGTGGTGAGCTTGCCCATCAGCAGGCAGGTCAGCGAGATCGCGACGAGGATGACAACGCCACCCATGGTGGGCGTTCCCTGCTTAACCAAATGACGCTTGGGGCCGTCGGCACGAACCTGCTGGCCGATACCCTCGACCTTGAGCAGCTTGATCCACCACGGCATAAGCAGCAACGCAATGGCAGCAGCGATGCCAAGTCCCAAAAAGGCCTGATACGTAGGATACGAGGGATTACCGAACATGGGCTAGCACACACCTTCCACAAAGCGGTCGAGCTCAACAAAGCGGGAACCCTTGACCAGTACAACATCATGTTTTTCAAGCGCGCCGCCCATGCGGTCGAGCACCTGCTGATAATCGGAGAACACCTGGATGCGGTCCTCGTCCATGCCCATCATGCGCGCGGCATCGGCCATAAGCTGGGCCAGCTCACCACCCACGCACGCCAGCATGTCGAGCTTCTTGGCGGCGGCATAGGCGCCCACGAGCTCATGCATGCGAGGAGCCTCATCGCCCATCTCGCCCATCTCGCCCAGGATCGCCATGCGAGACCCCGTGCACGAAAGCGAGCACAGTAGATCGAGGCCAGCAGCCATGGATTCGGCACTGGCGTTATAGGAATCGTCGATGACGCGGGCACCGCTCTTGGCGCGCTTGATCTCCTGGCGGTGACCGGTGATCGTGAGGCCCCTAAAGGCAGCATCGATCTGCTCGGGCGTCACGCCCAGGCGATAGGCAACCGCGGCGGCCTTAACGGCATTTGGGACGGACTGCACGCCGGGGATGGCAAGCATGGTATCGATTGTCTCGCCCTGACCAAAATCGAGAGTAAAGACCGGACGGCCCTCGTCATCAACTCGAACGTCGCGGGCACGGACCTCATCATCGTCCGAGACGCCGGCCAGCATCACGTCGATACCAGCAGGCTGGGCGAACGTATCGCGAATGAACGGCGTAAAGTCGTCCTCGCCGCCCAAAACCAGCAGCGGCAAGAAGTCGCCAGCGGCGCACATACCCTGGACAATCTCGGCCTTAGCGCGGGCGATGTTCTCGCGGCTGCCCAGGATACCGATGTGGGAAGTTCCGATCTTGCTCACGATGGCAAGATTGGGGTTGGCGGACTGGGACAGGCGCTCAATCTCGTGGAAATGGTTCATGCCCATCTCGAGCACCAGGACCTCGGTATCGGCCGGAGCGGAAAGCACCGTGAGCGGCATGCCGATCAGGTTATTGAAATTGCCCTTGGTGGCCCAGACACGATAGCGCTTGGCGAGCACGGCGGCGAGCACGTCCTTGGTCGTCGTCTTGCCGATGGAACCGGTAATGCCAACGACCAGGCAGCCAAGCTCCAGACGGTACGCGTGCGCCAAAC
>URIJ01000165.1 GCA_900547835.1 uncultured Collinsella sp. | reverse complement strand
ACAGCATCGGCGGCATCGTGGAGTGCGGCATTTACGGGCTTCCCGCGGGCATCGGTGACCCCATGTTCGACGGCATTGAAAACCGCATCGCGCAGATCGCGTTTGGCATTCCCGCCGTGAAGGGCGTGGAGTTTGGCATGGGCTTTGCCGTGGCCGCCATGCGCGGCAGCGAGAACAACGACCCGTATCGCATCGATGCCGAGACCGGCAAGATCGAGGTCGAGTCCAATAATGCCGGCGGCATCCTGGGCGGTATTTCGACCGGTGCACCCGTCATGTGGCGCATGGCCGTGAAGCCGACGCCCTCCATTGGCCGCGAGCAGCAGACGGTGGACATGGACGCTATGGAAAATGCCGAGCTCTCGGTCCACGGCCGCCACGATCCCTGCATCGTCCCCAGAGCTGTCCCCGTAGCCGAGGCAGCCGCCGCCCTTGCCATCTGGGACGCCCTCCTCGAAGACGCCGCCCAGCGCTAACTACCCACCCCTCAACATCCCCCGACACGTGAAAGGGGTCTCCATGGACCTTGCTGACATCCGCCAGGCCATCGATGGCATCGACACCACGCTCCTCAACAGCTTTGTCGAGCGCATGGACATTGCCACCGAGGTCGCCAAGTCAAAAATCGAGATGGGCAAGGCCGTCTTCGACCCCGCCCGCGAGCGCTCCAAGCTCAACAACCTCGCCAGCCGCGCGCCCGAGCGCTACGAGGCGCAGACCATCACCCTGTTCCGTCTCCTCATGAGCATGAGCAAGGCCGAGCAGCAGCGCTACATCAACGAGCTCAAGGGCATCACCGTCTCGCAAAAGGCCCACGCCACGGCTGCAGCCTCCGACACGCCCTTCCCTCAAACGGCCACCGTCGCCTGCCAGGGCGTCGAGGGCGCTTACAGTCAAATCGCCGCGTGCAAACTCTTCGACGTGCCCGACATCGCGTTTTTCGAGACCTTCGAAGGCGTTATGCGCGCTGTGCGCGACGGCTTCTGCGAGTTTGGCGTGCTGCCCATCGAGAACTCCACCGCCGGCTCGGTCAACGCCGTCTACGACCTGCTCGCCCAGTTCGACTTCCACATCGTGCGCTCGCTTCGCCTCAAAATCGACCACAACTTGCTCGTCAAGCCCGGCACCAAGCTCGCCGACGTGCGCGAGGTTTACAGCCACGGCCAAGCCATTGCCCAGTGTGCGGGCTTTATCGAGTCCCACGACCTGCACGCCACCAAGTACCCCAACACGGCCATGTCGGCCGAGATGGTCGCCAGCTCCGAGCGCACCGATGTTGCCGCCATCGCATCGCGCAGCTGCGCCGCACTCTATGGCCTGGAGGTGCTGGAGCCCAACATCCAGGACTCGGACAACAACTACACGCGCTTTGTCGTCATCAGCCGCGAGCCACGCGTCTACCCCGGTGCCAACCGCACCTCGCTTATGATTACCACGGCCAACGAGCCGGGCGCGCTCTATCGCGTACTCGAGCGTTTCTACGCGCTCAATATCAACCTCATCAAGCTCGAGAGCCGCCCCATCCCCGGCCGCGACTTTGAGTTTATGTTCTACTTTGATCTGGACTGCCCCTTTGGCAGCAAGGCCCTCGACGACCTGCTCGATTCCATCGACGACGTATGCGAGAGCTTCACCTACTTTGGCAGCTACACGGAGGTGCTCTAGATGACCGATACCGCCGCAACCCGCCCCTACGGCGTGCTGGGCCGCGTGCTGGGCCACAGCTACACCCCGACCATCTACAAGGAGCTCGCGGGGCTCGAGTACGTACGATTTGAGCGCGAGCCCGAGGATCTTGAGGCCTTTATGACAGGCGACGAATGGGAGGGCACCAACGTGACCATCCCCTACAAGCGCGCCGTCATGGACTACCTGGACGAGCTGAGCCCACTCGCCGAGCGCATGGGAAACGTCAACACCATCACGCGCCTGCCCGACGGCCGCCTGCGCGGCGATAATACCGACTACTTCGGTTTTCAGTGCCTGGTCGAGGAGCTGGGGGTTGATGTTGCCGGCAAGAAGGCTCTCGTGCTCGGAGCCACCGGCGGCGCGGGTACTACGGCCAGTATGGTGCTCGGCGATCTGGGCGCCACCGTCGTGCCCGTGGGCCGCACGAGCGAGGTCAACTACGACAATATCTCGCAGCAGTCCGACGCCGCACTGCTCGTCAACTGCACGCCCGCCGGCATGTTCCCCCACTGCCCCGACGCCCCCTGCACGCTCGAAGGGCTCGATGCGCTCGAAGGCGTTATCGACATTGTCTACAACCCCGCTCGCACGGGACTCATGCTCGAGGCCGAGCGCCGCGGCATCCCCTACATCGGCGGTCTGCTCATGCTCGTGGCCCAGGCGGCGCAAGCCGTTGAGCGCTACACCGGCCAGGTTACTCCGCGCGAGCGCATTCTGGACGTAACGGAGCGCCTGTCACGCCGCGAGCAGAACATCGCGCTGATCGGCATGCCGGGCTCGGGCAAGACCCGCGTGGGCGAGCAGATCGCCCAGCTCACGGGCCGCGAGCACATCGATCTCGATCGCGCCCTCGAGGAGCGCCTGGGCATGCCCTGCGCCGACTTTATCATCAAGTGCGGCGAGGCGGCCTTCCGCGAGCAGGAGACGGCAGCGCTGGCCGACATCTCCAAGCGCAGCGGCTTGGTGCTCTCCACCGGCGGCGGCGTGGTTACGCGCGACGAGAACTACCCTCTGCTGCACCAAAACAGCCAAATCGTGATGCTCAACCGCAAGCTCGACGAGCTCGCCCACAAGGGCCGCCCCATCACCGCGCGCGACGGCATCGACAAGCTCGCGGAACAACGTATGCCACGCTACCGCGCCTGGGCCGACCACATCATCGACTCACGCGACTGCGCCGCCAATACCGCCCAAGCCCTCCTCGACACCCTCCCACCCGCTCTCTAAAAAAACCACCACAAAGGGGACAGGCACCTTTGTGGTGGTTTCTCGACTGCAAAGGAAGCAACCATGAAAGCACTCGTCATCAACGGCCCCAACCTCAACATGCTCGGCATTCGCGAGCCGGGCATCTATGGCAGCGACAACTACGACCGTTTAGTGCAGATCTGCCAGGAAGCGGGCGCCGCACAGGGCTTCGACGAGGTCGAGGTCTTCCAGTCCAACCACGAGGGCAACATCGTCGACAAGATCCAGGAGGCCTACGGCAAGGTCGACGGCATCGTCATCAACCCGGCTGCCTACACGCACACCAGCGTGGCAATCCTCGACGCCCTCAAGGCCGTTGCCATCCCTGCCGTCGAGGTGCACATCAGCGCCGTAGAGACGCGCGAAGACTTCCGCCAGGTGAGCTACGCCCGCCTAGCCTGCTTCGCCACCATCACCGGCGAGGGCCTGAAGGGCTACGCACATGCGCTAGAGCTGTTGAAAGAGCATCTGCTACACTAATCCCTGGGACAAAGACATCAGATATGTTTGTCCCTAAACTAAAGTAACTGTCCAATCGACATACAAAGGAGCATATCCATGTCCCAGTACGATTACCTCGTCGTCGGTGCCGGCCTTTCGGGCGCCGTCTTCGCCAATGCCGCCAAGCGAGCCGGCAAGTCGGTCCTGGTCATCGACCGCCGCGACCACATCGCCGGCAACGTCTACACCGAGGACGTCGAGGGCATCCAAGTCCACCGCTACGGCGCGCACATCTTCCACACCTCCATGAAGGACGTCTGGGGCTACGTCAACCGCTTCGCCGAGTTCAACAACTACGTCAACTCGCCGGTAGCCAACTTCCACGGCAACATGTACAACATGCCCTTCAACATGAACACCTTCGCCAAGATGTGGCCGGGCGTCGTCACGCCGGCAGATGCCAAGGCCAAGATTGCCGAGCAGGTGGCCGCCGAGAACATCGGAGAGCCGACAAACCTCGAGGAGCAGGCGCTGTCGCTCGTCGGCCGCGACATCTTCGAGACGCTCGTGAAGGGCTACACCGAGAAGCAGTGGGGCCGCGACTGCAAGGACCTGCCCGCGAGCATCATAAAGCGCCTCCCCTGCCGCTTCACCTACGATAACAACTACTTCAACGACCGCTACCAGGGCATCCCCATGGGCGGCTACACCAAGATGGTCGCCAACATGCTCGAGGGCGTCGAGGTGCGCTGCGGCGTGGAGTACAAGGAGCTGGCCGCCGCCGAGCCCGATATCGCCGCCAGGACGATCTACTGCGGCCCCATCGACTCGTTCTACGACTTTAAGCTGGGCACACTCGAGTACCGCAGCCTGCGCTTCGAGACCGAGACACTCGACGAGCAGGACCACCAGGGCGTGGCCGTGGTCAACTACACCGAGCGCGAGGTCCCCTATACCCGCATCATCGAGCACAAGCACTTCGAGTTCGGCACGCAGGAGAAGACCGTCATCACGCGCGAGTACCCGGCGGATTGGAAGCCCGGCGACGAGCCCTACTACCCCATCAACGACGCCAAGAACGAGGCCCTCTACAAGCAGTACGAGGAGCTGGCGGCGCAGGAGGGCGACGTGGTCTTCGCCGGTCGCCTGGGCGGCTACAAGTACTACGACATGGACAAGGCCATCGCCGCCGCCTTCGAGCTCGTCC
>URIJ01000164.1 GCA_900547835.1 uncultured Collinsella sp. | reverse complement strand
CATGCCGTCGAACCGTATCGGCTGGAGATGGGCGCGAAGCTCGCCGTTGACGATGCCCGAGACCTCTACGCGTTTTGGAGCGACAAGCTCGCGCGGGCTATCGCCCCGGCAGGCTCAAACACCACGATCGTCAACCTCGCCAGCGTAGAGTATGCCAAAGCCGTTCTGCCCCACCTCGCGGGCGACGCCACGGCCGTCACATGCCTCTTTGGCGAGGGTATCCGCAACGGGAAGCCCATCCAGCGGTCGACCGCCAGCAAAAAGGCGCGCGGCTCCATGGTGCGGTGGATGGCAGAAAACAAGCTCGAGGATGCAAGCGAGCTCACCGCGTTCGACGTTGGTTATCGACACTTTCCCGAGCTCTCATGCCCAGGCACCCTCGTGTTCATCAACGAACAGATGCTCTAGACCCGCCACCCAAAACTGACCCGCTCAGCCTTCTCTATATAACTTGCGGTGGAATAGTTCCTATTTGAGCCTTTTATCGCACAATCAGGAACTATTCCACCGCAACTTTTATGAATTGGCTGCTAGGCTCGACACCTATTCTGCTAGACCGTCGGCCTTTGCAATCCCGTTTGTCGAACCGTCCTGATAGACAATCTTGACGTGCTCAACCTCGGAAACCGCAACACCCGTCGGAGGCTCCAGACGCCATTCCGTCAGGGCGATATCCATAGTCGTGGGCACATCTCCTTGATCTTTGAGCTTCACCGTCAGCGTTTTGAGCGCCGCGTCAAACGTCACACGTTCGATTTCTTCACCTGGAATGGACCCACCACTCAGCTGCAACTGCACAAACTCGTCGCGCGGATACCAATAATCGCCCGGAACGGCGAGCGTATTGGCATTACCGCCAGTACTCCTCACCGTCATAATCGGCAGGGCATCATCGGCCTCAAATTCCCAGGCAGCGCCGCCGCGACCGCCAAACGTCCAAATACAAAAGGCAATCACCAGCACGGCAAGCACCGCAAAACCAATCGCGACAAGGCCATGGTGCGCACGGCTTTCCTCAGCCGATACATCCCATTGCGTCTCTCGATATAGATGCTTGTCTTCCATGTTCACCTCCCCACAGGCACGCTCGTTGGCCCAATCGTACCCATTCAGGCTATACTTGAGCCCATTACATAAACGGGGAGCTTGCAGGACAAGACGGCAGGCTGAGACTGGGCGCGCCCGCCCTGACCCGCAAACCTGATATGGGTAATGCCAACGAAGGGAGCCGTGCCAATGAGCACACAGACCGAGCCCAAGCTCGTCACGCAAATCGACTTCGCCCGCGCCGGGCAGATCACGCCGCAGATGAAGGAAGTCGCCGAGCGCGAGCATCGCGACCCCGAGTACATCCGCGAGCGCGTGGCCGACGGCCGCATCGCCATTCCCGCCAACATCGTGCATATCAAAAAGGGCATGCGCGCCTTTGGTGTCGGTGAGGGCCTGTCCACCAAGGTCAACGTGAACTTGGGCATCTCGGGCGACAAGGCCGATGCCGCCGAGGAATGGAAGAAGGTTAAGATCGCCGAGGACTACGGCGCCGACGCCATCATGGACCTCTCCAACTCGGGCAAGACGCGCCAGTTCCGCCAGCAGCTCATCGACGAGACGCCGCTCATGGTGGGCACCGTCCCCATGTACGACGCCATCGGCTACATGGAAAAGCCGCTGGTCAAGCTCACCAAGGACGACCTGTTCGAAGTCGTGCGCGCGCATGCCGAGGACGGCGTGGACTTTATGACCATTCACTGCGGCATCAACAAGTCGGTCATCAAGACCTTTAAGGAGACCGGCCGCCTCATGAACATCGTCAGCCGCGGCGGCTCGCTGCTGTTTGGCTGGATGGAGGTCACCGGCAATGAGAACCCCTTCTACGAGTTCTACGACGAGGTGCTCGAGATCTGCCACGAGTACGACGTGACGATCTCGCTCGGCGACTCCTGCCGCCCGGGCTGCCTCTACGACTCCAACGACGCCACCGAGACCGCCGAGATGATCGAGCTGGGCAAGCTGTGCAAGCGCGCTTGGGCCGCCGGCGTCCAGGTCATGGTCGAGGGCCCGGGCCACATGGCGCTCGACGAGATCGCCGCCAACATGAAGCTGCAGAAGCGCCTGTGCCACAACGCCCCGTTCTATGTGCTGGGGCCGCTGGTGACCGATATCGGCGTGGGTTACGACCACATCACCGCAGCCATCGGCGGCGCCATCTCCGCAAGCTCCGGCGCCGACTTCCTGTGCTACGTGACGCCGGCAGAGCACCTATGCCTGCCCAACGCCCAGGATGTGCTCGACGGCCTCATGGCCACCAAGATCGCCGCACACGCCGCCGACATCGCCAAAAAGGTGCCCCACGCCCGCGACATGGACGACAAGATGGGCCAGGCACGCCGCAAGCTCGACTGGGACGCCATGTGGAAGTGCGCGCTCGACCCGGTTACGGGCAAGAAGCGCTACGAGGAGTCCCCCGCCGCCACCGAGGGCACTTGCACCATGTGTGGCAAGATGTGCGCCGTCCGCACCGTCAACAAAATCTTCGAGGGCACCACGATCGACCTCGGCATGGAGGACTAGCCCTGTCGCCGCGGCCGCTTCTGGCGGCGAGCCGGTGCCTGTCAATTGTTGACGTGTGAACATTTGCTTGCATTTGCGTAAAGATTGCATCGCCCGCCCGGGTTCGACATAGAGTCGGCCCGGGCATCTTTATAATGCTGGCTTATAGACCCATTTGATTCCGACCGAACAAGGGAGCGAACATGGATCGCAGTAAGGTACCTGCCGTTCTATCCATCGCAGGATCCGATTCCAGCGGTGGCGCCGGCATTCAGGCCGACATCAAGACCATCACGGCGCACCGCCTGTATGCCGAGACGGCCATCACCGCTATCACCGCACAGAACACCCTGGGCGTCACCGCCGTGCAGAACATCTCCCCGGATATTGTCGCGGCACAGATCGATGCCGTTTTTGACGATATCCGACCCAGCGCCGTCAAGATCGGCATGGTTTCCTCTGCCGAGATTATCGAGGTTATCGCCGACCGCCTGAGCGCTTGGAACGCGACAAACGTGGTAGTCGACCCCGTCATGGTAGCCACCTCGGGCGCACGGCTGATTGCCGAAGATGCCGCCGAGGCGCTCACCCGCCGCCTGTTCCCGCTAGCGACGGTTATCACGCCCAATATTCCCGAGGCCATGGCCCTGCTCGACTACGAGGTCGACTCCGAGCGCACGCAGCAAAATGCTGCCATGCTCCTCACCCGCCGCTTTGGTTGCGCATCCCTCGTTAAGGGTGGGCATCTTGTCAACGAGGCCAACGATGTGCTCGCAGAGCCCGCGCCGCTCGATGACGAGGGTAACCACCTGGGCGATCCGCTCACCACGTGGTTCCGCCACAAGCGCATCGAGACCGACAACACACACGGCACCGGCTGCACGCTCTCGTCCGCCATCGCCTGCGCGCTGGCGCAGGGCATGGATCTTGCCGACGCCGTCAACGCGGGCAAGGCCTACCTAACGGGCGCCCTCGCCGCCGGCTTTGACATGGGCAAAGGTTCCGGCCCCGTCAATCACATGTGGCAGTATTAAGATTCGCAGCCCAAACCACCGCAAAGGGGACAGGCACCTTTGCGGTGGTTTGGGGCCGTGCTACTCACCGAGCATCTCTTGGAGCTTGGCCGCCACGGCATGTCCCAAGCTCTCGTGGCTTTCGGGCATCATATGCAGATAGTCGATATCGCCCGGCTCGGCAAAGTCGGCGGCATTCAAAAAGTCGCAGCCAAACTGCTCAGCCACATGTGCGTAGTACTCGCCAAAATGCTCCGAGGCCTCGACGGAACGCTCGTCAAAATCGGTCATATATACATCGGCGATTTGCGGCTTGATCTTGATAGGCGCCATCAGCAGAATGCGCGGACAAGGCGCAGCGTCGGTCCACGGAAACGCGCGGACGGCGCGAATCAGTGCCATGGCGCCACGGGCGATATCGGCAGCTGTCACGTTAAAGACAGTCTTGCAGTCGTTGGTGCCTAGCATGATTACGATCGCGTCCAGCGGCTTATGGGCCTCGAGCAGCATCGGAAGCGCGCGAATGCCGTTGAGGTTGGTGTCCAGATGGCACATATCGTCGCGCACCGTCGTGCGGCCGTTAAGCCCCTCCTCAATCACATGCCAGCCCTCGCCCAGGTCACGCTGCGCCACGCCGCACCAGCGCACATCCTGCGCATAGCGCACCGCGGTGCCATCGCGCATACCAGCCGGATCATAGCCATAGGTGTTGCTGTCACCAAAGCACAGAACGTTTTTCATCGTAAGCCCTTCCTTTAGTAAAAAGCCGACGGGAGTAGCCCTCCCGCCGGCTCGACCTATCTGTCGGCACGTACCGATTACAGGTACTTGCGCCAATCGTCATCGTCCTCATCGTCCTCGGCGGCAGCCTGGGCCTGCTCGGCGGCACGAGCGGCTGCGGCGCGGGCGGCAACCTGGGCATAGGACTCCTCGTTGCGCTCGGGGAACTTTGCCAGCACGTGCTCAAACTTGGCGAAGTCCGCATCCCAGCGCGTAGAGGGCACGGCAAAGAAGACCTGCTTGACCTTGAAGTCGCCCGACGCGAGCTCCTTGCGGAAGAGCTCGGCCACGG
>URIJ01000163.1 GCA_900547835.1 uncultured Collinsella sp. | reverse complement strand
GGGGGTGTTTTACAACATATTGGGGGTGGAATAGTGGGGTGGGGTGGGGGAAGGGGTGGGGAAAGGTGTTGAAAAATGGGGCGGTTCCCCATATTATTGATGACGTCGACAGGCGGGGTGGTTCCCCGCGTACGTGCCATCTGAGTAACCGAGGGGAGGGCGCACATGGGAATGACGGGTGCATATGAGCGCAATCTCGATGCAAAAGGTCGTCTATCCCTGCCTGCACCCCTTCGCGAGGAGCTTGGAGAGCACGTTCGCGTGTTCAAAGCCCTGGATGTCGATGCTCTGTACGTGTTCTCTGCCGAGGCCTTCGATAAGTGGGTCGAAGGACTCTTCGCGGGTCGTGAGGGCCACGAGGGTTTTAACCCGCGTGACATTAACGACCAGAAGCTCATGAGGGCGATCAACAAGCGCACCACGTCGATGGATGTGGACAGCGCGGGTCGTATCGGTCTTTCTGAGTCTCTCCGCAAGCAGGCGAACCTCGACCGCGAGGTCACGGTTGTGGGCAACTACGACCACCTTGAGGTTTGGGACCGCGCTACGGCCGATGAGGACGATGACGACGAGGCCCTGCTGGACCTCTTCTTCTCGTAAGGGCAAGGCACGAGTAACGGATGGAGCGTGGGATCTTGACACAAGAATATCGGCATGAACCTGTCATGCTCGGCGAAGTGCTTGAGTCGCTGCAGCTAAAGAGCGGCTCCGTCGTCTGCGACTGCACCCTTGGCGGTGCCGGCCATTCGGTAAAGATGGCCGCGCAGGTGGGGGAGACCGGCCTTTTGCTCGGCGTCGATCAGGACGACATGGCCCTCGAGGCCGCTGGCGCCCGTCTGGACCGCGAGGTTCCCGGCGTACCGCACCAGCTGCTGAAGGGCAACTTCGGCGACTTGGACGAGCTGCTTTGCTCGGCCGAGGTGCCCGGGGTCGATGGCTTCCTGTTCGACTTGGGCGTTTCGTCGCCGCAACTCGATATCCCTGGCAGGGGCTTTTCGTACAACGAGGACGCCCCATTGGACATGCGGATGGATCCGGGTAACAACACCTTAAACGCAGCTGAGGTCATCAACACCTATAACGAACACGACCTCGCCCGGATTCTACGCGTCTACGGCGAAGAGAAGTTCGCCTCGCAGATCGCGCGTGAGATCGTGCGCCGCCGCGAGCAAGAACCGATTGAAACCACCGGCCAGTTTGTCGAGATCATCAAGGCGGGTATCCCGGCTGCCGCTCGTCGGCATGGCGGACACCCGGCCAAGAAAAGTTTCCAGGCCATTCGCATCGAGGTCAATCACGAACTCGATGTGCTCGAGCGAGGGCTTGACGCCGCCACAAGGTGGCTCAACCCGGGCGGACGCATCTGCGTCATCTCGTATCACTCGCTCGAGGACCGTATCGTAAAGAACCACTTTAAGGAGATGAGCCAGGGGTGCACGTGTCCACCGGAGATTCCGGTGTGCGTGTGCGGCAACGTGCCGATACTCAAGGTCATCACCCGCAAACCCTTGGTTGCCCAACCCGATGAGGTTGCGCGCAATCCTCGGGCGAGATCAGCCAAGATCCGCGTGGCGCAGCGTCTGTAGACGCGACCGCGCGATATTGGACCTCCCGCTCGTACCACAAACGAAGCTTAAACACACTACCAACGTACTCGGGATGGGAGGCGGCATATCATGGGCTACAACAACTCAAACGCAGCACTCGCCTATGATATGAACGCCATGCCCGCCTATCGTGAGGCACCGCAGGCTCCCGTTGCTCCCCGCGAGCAGCGCACGCCGCGCTTTGATGTCTACACGGGCGCGGGCCGTCAGGCAAACCAGGCGGTAAGCCCGGTTTTCATGAGCGTTCTTAAAACGTTTTGCATCATTGCGGCCATCTTCATGACGATCGGTGTCGCCCGCGTGGCGCTCGCCGGCGTTACGGCCCAGGTGCTCAACAGCAACGCCGCGCTTACCAACACGCTTGAGAAGGCGACCGACGAGAGCTCCGACCTGGAGGTCATGCATTCGGTCTATGGTGCCGACACGCGCATTCGCGACCTTGCGGGCGCTTATGGCATGGTGGAGCCCAGCGAGAGCGTTACACTTGATTTTTCGCAGGATGCAGCCGCGGGCGCTAGCTCGACCGCGACCGCTCAGTAACAAGACGGTAGCTGAGTATGACAAATGACTATCGCCGCGGCTCCGACGGGGGTCGCGGTTCTGGACGTCCCTCATCGCGGGGACGTTCTGGTTATCAAGGAACGGGTCGGCCATCTTACAACGCGAGGCCGTCCTATGGCAACGACCCCGCATCGCGTCTCCGTGGCTCGAGTGGCCCTCAAATGCATAACACCAGACCGCGCAAGAGCTCGTCGACCGAATGGCTCACGGGCACGCCGCTGCCCCGTCGCAAGGCCGTCATGGGCTTTATCGGGCTTGGCTTGGGTTTGGGCGTCCTTCGCCTTGCCGACTATCAAATCGTGGAAGCCGATAAGCTACGCGACCGCGCCGATGCACGTCGCTTGCTTGCGCAGACGCTGTATGCCAAGCGCGGTACCATCTACGACCGTAACGGCAACGTGCTGACGTCGTCGGTCGAATGCCGCAACATCGCCGTGAATCCTCAGCTTATCGAGGACGTTGACAAGACGGTGTCGGCGCTGGTCAAAGCTACGGGCATCGATAAAAAGACCTGTCGCGAGCTCGTTGAGTCGGATGGCACCTGGGTGTATATCAAACGTCAGGTGGACGAGGATGATGTCGCGGCGCTGGAGAAGAAGAACCTGCCAGGCGTGCTCTTTGAGCAGGCCATGAAGCGCGTGTACCCCTACGGCAACCTGGCATCGCAGGTGCTTGGCGTGGTAAACGTGGACAACGACGGTCTGACGGGCCTCGAAAAACAGTACAACAAGCTTTTGACCGGAACCAACGGTTCGCTGGTGCGCGAGCGGGCGAGGGACGGTAGCTATATCGCGGGCGGCGCCTATAAAAAGGTGGCGGCGGTTGACGGCGTGGACATCGTGACGACGCTCGATGTCAATATCCAGCGTGCCGCCGAGGACGCCCTGGCCGAGGCGGTCGAAAAGACCAAGGCCAAGAATGGCTCGGCCCTGGTCACCGATCCCACGACGGGCGAGATTCTGGCGGCATGCTCGTATCCGACATATGACCAGACCGATCTGGAAAACGCCAAGACCGAGGACATGAACTTGCGCCTGGTTACCGATGCCTACGAGCCCGGCTCGGTCTTTAAGACGCTCGTGGCCGGTGCCGGCTTCGACTTGGGCGCCGTGCGTTCGAGCACGTCGTTTGAGGTGCCGGCGAGCATTAAGGTTGGCGACGACACCGTTACCGACGCCGATAAGCGCGACTATACCATGACCATGGACGTGCGCGAGATGATGCGCCGTTCGTCCAATGTGGGCTTTGTCCTGGTGGGACGCAAGATCGGTGCCGATGATTTTGCCACCTATGTGGACAAGTGGGGTATCGGTCATAGCTCCGGTGTCGATTTTCCGGGCGAGAGCCTGGGCATCGTCAAGGAGCGTGACCAGTATGACGGCGCCACACTGGGCTCGATGAGCTTTGGACAGGCGCTGTCCGTCTCGCCGATTGAGATCGCACGTGCCGTGGGCGGCATCGCGAACGGCGGCGTGATGATGACTCCGCACTTCTATAAGTCCAGCAAGGGCGATGAAAGGGACTGGGGCGAAGGCGAGCGTGCGATTTCGGAGGACGCTGCCGCCCAGGTGACATCGTGCATGCAGACGGTCGTGTCCGAAGGCACGGGCGTTGGCGGTGCGGTCGATGGCTATGACGTGGCGGGCAAGACCGGTACGGCCGAGCGTGCTGACGAGAACGGCGGTTACCTCAAGGAGAACTACATGTCGTCCTTTATGGGCTTTGCGCCGGCACAATCGCCCAAGGTGCTGTGCTATATCACGCTCGACGGAACGCCGAGCGGCTCAGATGCCGCTGCGGTGCCGTTCCAGTCCATTATGGCCAACGCGCTCGACGTGCTGGGTATCCCGCGCACGAAGTAGGGGGTTACAATCTTTGGGGCGTGGTTTGTTGTCCCATATGAGGGGTGTTCACATGCCCTGCACCACGCATGCGCGGCGCTGGGATACAATACGCCGATAGCATTATTAGGTTTACAGGGGAGCTGCAATGATAGAGATTGCCGTCAACAACCTCGCGGCCTCAACGGGGGCCCGAACCGTGACGGAAGAAGTCGACCGGGTATGCCGCGGGTGCGTTATCGACTCGCGTCAGGTCGAGGAGGGGACGATCTTTGTCGCCTTCCCTGGCGAAAAGGTCGACGGCAATGATTTTGCCTCCCGTGCCATCGAGTCGGGTGCCGGTGCCGTCGTGATGACGCGCGAGCCCGATGCCGAGCTGGTTTCGCTGGCGCAGGACAAGGGATGCGCCATCTTGCTGACCGACGACCCCGTGGAGTTCTTGCTGCGCCTGGCGCACGTATATCGCTTGGAGCTTGGCTGCCTGGTCGTCGGCATTACCGGTTCGATTGGCAAGACGACGACCAAGGACGTGCTCGCCGCCGTGCTCGCCAAGCGTTATCGCGTCTGGGCCACGAAGGGCAATTTCAACAACCTGATCGGCATGCCGCTCACGGTGCTTTCCGCTCCGGCCGATACCGAG
>URIJ01000162.1 GCA_900547835.1 uncultured Collinsella sp. | reverse complement strand
GCAATCGTTACCATGGATGAGCAGGCCGATATTCCATGCGAGCACGGTGTGGTACGCGTTGTTCCCGCATGGAAGTGGCTCCTTGCCTAACCATCTACGGATCTGTGGGGCCAGGACCTCCTGGCCCCTTCATCACGGTTGGGGAGCACCATGATGCGCCCGGCTAGTCCTGGGCTTTGATGCTCGGCATCAGAATCTGGGCGAGGTAGTCGGTCTCGAGTTTGGTCGCGGCGTCGGCTTTGCCGTCTTTGCCGACTAGTACGTTCTTGATCTGGCTATAGGTGTAGCGGTTGCCGGTCGTAAGCTCGACAAGCTCAATGGCCGTGTCCATGGGGTAGGTCGACACGGGGTCTTGCGTCCGTCCGTTGATGGTCTGGGGCACCACGTACGGATAGACGGGGCCGCTGGCGTAGACGGTATAACCGTTGCCTAGATTGGCCGCACCCAAAACCGTATCGCCCTCATCGGGCGTAAAGCTCTCGCCCTCGCGCACCGCGACGAGCGTCACAATCGGCGTATCGCTGTCGCCGGCAAGATAGATGCATAGCGTGCTGCCATTTTGCCAAGTCTCGACCTTGCCGTACCACTCGACGGGGATATCGAGCTGGTAGAGGGCGGTTGCCTTGTGACGGGCGTCGGCATCATGGGCCGCCTGTGCCTTTTGCGCGCTCACGGCATTGACGGCGGCGTCGCGTCGCGCGGTTGCCGCCTGCTGGAGTACCTTTGCGACCGCGGTGGAATTCACCCCGCCTTCCTCGGCATACTTGGCGGCGGCATCGATCTGGTCGTCAGTCACCGTGTCGGCCGAAGGCACCTTGAGCTTAAAGGTGGCCTGGGCACTCAAATCCTGCCCATCGCTCTTAATGGTGACCTGCGCCTTGGTGGTCGGGACAGTGTAGATGGTGCCGTCTTCCGCGATGGGGGATCCAGCAATGGAGAGCGTGTAATCGCCGGGCAGCAGCTTAATGCCACGGCCGTGCTCGTCAACATAGAGTGTTTCGCTCACGGAGGATCCGTCAGAATCCTGGCCACTCACTTGTACGGGAATCTTGGAGCCGGCGGAACAGTCGAGCCCCGCGGCATGTACGCCAATCTGCACCGACATCATCGTGTGGGCATTGGCGGCGGTGATGGCAGCCTGCTCTTGCCGGTATCCGTTCCAGGCTGCGTAGCCTGTGCCGCCGGCGACGAGCGCGACGGCCACAACGCCGGCAACCATCAGGTTGCGGCGCTTGGGCGACATTTTGCGATGGCGAACCTCGGCCTCGCGTGCCGAGGGAACGGACGGCAGGGGAATATCGCCCATGGCGATGGTCTCGTCCACGGCAGGCGCAGAGCCTAAGCCAGGGAGCTCGCGGGTCAGCGAATCTTCGGCCGGCAAGTTGTCGAGCAAGATGGTTTCCTCGCTCGTGTCGGATTCGGGCTGGTCGTCGGCCTCGCATTCGGTGTCTTCGTGATCTGCCTCATCTTCGGCAGGCTCAACGTCGTCTGCATCCTGATCATCGGACTGCGCCTCGGCTTCCGACTCATCCTGCACATCAACGCTCGGATCGTCAAACGCAATCTCGGCCAGCGCGATCTGGTCTAGGCTCTCCAGGGCCTCGGCGCACGCTTCTGCATCTTGGGCCGCATCCTCTTGGCCCATCGTCTCATCTTTCATATATCCCCCAAGCTCAATATCGGGACAACAATGTACCCAAAAACGGGGCTCCATAGAGCCGCCGCATGATTTGAAATCCGATTTTATATATGCGCGTGTTTTTGAATAGATGAATAGAGGCGCAACGACAAAAAGCCCCCGGAAAGCGAGCGAAACGCTTTTCGGGGGCTCTGCGAGACATTGGATTGAAAGGCCTGGTGAGCGGGCCTATGCCCAAGTGCCAACAGCGGCCAACATGTTACTCGGCGTGAGCGTAATCAACCTTGGCGCGGCGGGCGGTGGCCTTCTCCCAATCGCTGGTGCCCTCAAAGACATCCTGCTTGTAGGGATTGCGGCCGAGCTTCTTGGCGCGGTAGGCGACGTAGATGATCGCGGCGATGTTGGCGATCAGCGCGGCGATCGAGACCGCGGTAGCGGCGCCGGGGTCGAGCGTGGAGTGGGTCACAAAGATGGACTCCTCCTGGAAGTACGGGAACACCTGGGCAAACATGCACCAAATGGCCAGCGTAAAGGCGCGGTTCTGGATCCAGCCGCCCTTGTTCCAGATAAAGGCGGCGACGGTGGGCGCCAGCAGCAGCGCAAAGCCGCAGAACCAGGAGTGGGTGGGCAGGCAGTTGTAGGTGTAGCAGAAGTTCCAGATATCGTAGGCGATGATGTAGACCCAGGTCATATCGGGCCACAGCATGTCGGTCTGATCCTCGGAGGCGTAGACGCTCCACCAACCGGTCATGCAGAAGATGTTGATGATGCCCGCGATACCGTTGAACACGTTGTTCCAGCCGGCCAGCTGCGTGGCACCCTCGGAGGTGACCCAGGTGGACTCGCCCAGGACAAAGAAGTGATAGGCGCTCTCGAAGTCGGACACGACGGCGATCATGATGTTGATGGCGACGATCACAAACGGCCACGCGCGGAACCAATGCGCCTTGCCGATCTTGCCCCACTGGTACTTAATGGCAATGAAGCCCCAGCAACCGGCCAGCGCCGCGTATACCTTGGCGTAGTGGAACCAGCTGTTCTGGTACACATGGGTGGGGTTGGTGAGCGCCCACTCGGCGCCCTGTGAGACGCCGATGGCGATGGCGACGCAGTAGATGGTCATGGCCAGCGGAGCCACGCCAAAGATGATTGCCGCGCCCAGCTTGGTGCGGCGGCCGACCTCGTTGAGCACGATCAGGCCAATAAAGACCATGGCCCAGCCGGCCCAGTGGATAAGGGTATCGCTACCCCAAACATCGAACAGCATGCTGCTCTCCTTTCACACGCCCGCGGCCCCTTTTCTGATCGCGGGCAGTTTGGCCAAATGTCGTCAGTTCTGGGGCTTGCGCTCCGGATACTTGGCGGTATAGCCCTCGATGTGGAGTGTCGAGGCGATGATTTCCTTGACCGTCTCGTCGGGCACATCGGGGTGCGTGCGGATATACATCAACAACCCCATGATGAGGGTGTAGAACGTCTCGTAGACATGGTCGATGCGTAGCTCATGATGGGCGGCAAAATCCACCACGGTGGTGTCGCAGATATACTGCGCCACACGCTGGACCACGTTGTGCAAAAAGCCGCCGTAGAGCGCGCCGCTGCTCGAGGTGAGCGTGCTCGGCAGCTCGTGGCCGCTGGCGACCAGGCGCTTAAAGAGCGGGGCGATGGTGTCGAGCGCGCCCTCGATATCGCCGACGGTGCGGCCGGCGTTCCACTGCTCGAGCTCGGAGATAAAGCCGTCGATCGCCTCGTCCATAACAGCGGTGACGGCGGCGTCCATGTCGGCGAAGTAGTGGTAAAACAGCGAGCGCGTGCAGCCGGCTCGCTTGGTCACGGCCGATACCGATAGGTGGGACACGCCCAGCTCGGAGCTTACGGTACGCACGGCATCGAGGATCTCGCGACGGCGTTCGTCGCCCGTCAGACGCTTTGCCGCGCTATCGGATGCGGGAACGGCATCGACCACAGAGGTATCTGCTGTGTTGTTGCCCATGTTTTGCCGCCTTTCATCCTCTTTTGCCTGACCGTTCGCCTAACAGTCTTGAATATTGTTGACGGTTCGTCAATACTATTTTTGACACAATGTCAACTAATGGCGGGTGACGGCATGGGGGCATGCCCGGCCTGCAAAAAAAGAGGGGTGCCGCGGTCTCGCCGGGCTGTGGCAAGAGAAGGGACAACCATGATTCTCAACGGACCGGGGATTAGCTACACCGAGCCCGACATCGGTTCGGAGTTCGTGCCGCCGCTGCCGGAGCATCCGCGCGAGGCAATCGTCAAGCTGTGCGAGCACTGCACCAACCGTCTGCTGCATCGCGATGAGCTGCTGGGCTACGAGTACTGGTCGTTTGCCGAGGCCGCAACCGACGAGCAGGCCGAAGTGCTCTGCAAGATGAAGATGCGCCGTCCCTATACGCTGCCCGAGATGGTCAAGCTCACCAGCATGCCCGAAGCCGATATCGAAAAGATGCTCGACGACATGAGCTACACGGGTCTGCTCGAGTACAACTGGGAAAACCCCGAGCGCGCCAAGCAGTGGGTGCTGCCCATGCTGGTGCCGGGTTCCGCCGAGTTCCTCAACATGCGCGTGAGCCAGCTCGAGGAGCACCCGGTCTATGCCAAGTTCTTTGAGCAGGCGTCCAAGGGACCGCTGTCGAAGGCCACGCCGATGGTGCCGCCCGGAGGCGCCGGTATCGGCATGCATGTCATTCCGGTCGAGAAGGCTATCGACGCCGCGAGCACCTCGGTACCGATCGAGCATATCGAGCATTGGCTCGACAAATACGATGGCAAATATGCCGCTAGCACCTGCAGCTGCCGCGCGAGCCGTCGCGTGATGGGCGAGGGCTGCGCCGACGACCCGGCCGATTGGTGCATCGCCGTGGGCGATATGGCTGACTACGTGGTCGAGACCGATCGTGGTCATTACGTGACCCGCGACGAGGTCTACGACATTTTGCGCCAGGCCGAGGACAACGGCTTTGTGCACCAGATCACCAACATTGACGGCGAGAACAAGA
>URIJ01000161.1 GCA_900547835.1 uncultured Collinsella sp. | reverse complement strand
CACGGGGTAGGTCTTCGCGACACGGGCGACCTCGGCGGCAGCCTCCTCGTCGGTTAGATTGACCTCGTGATTATTGAGCATATGGGGCCCTTCCTATCGTTACGCACGGCAACGGTGCATATCAATTGGTACAAGGGTAGCATCTAACAGCTGAAGGCAAACGCGCGATTATCGTTACATTTTTATGACCTGGCAAACGGTGGTAATGGAACCGCGGGCGCGTGGTTATTGGCGCATTCGTTAACAATGACGAAACGCCAACAGTCCCCCTCCCCGCAGGTCATCGAGCGTGCTAACGCTCCAAGACATCGTGAACGGCGTTTGCCGCCGTAACGGGGCGATCGCGCAAACCGTTATGCGCGCCCGGGATCGTCACAAGGGGGCAATCGAGATATTCGGCAGCCGCTCGCGTACCAGCCTCGCGGGGTGTACCGACCGAAAGCTCGCCCAAAAACACAGCCGACACCGCCTTTGATTCGCGGGCGCGCTCCCAGTCGGGAGCATATGTCATATTTGTTCCGTATTCATTGGCCATAAAGCAACGACCATTGCGCAGGGCATGCTTGGCTTCCGCTTCGGTCGTCCCAGGAGCCTCGGGGTCCAAGTCGCCGAGAGCTCCCAAGAAAAGCCGAAGCGCCCTTGAAACCTTTCCAGCCGCAATCATATCGAGCAAAATCGGAGCTGCGCCCATGCCGACGCCTTCGGCCGACACAGCCGGCTCATGCAGAATCGCACGGGCGACGAGATGGGGTTCGGTGCGAAGAAGCTCCAGCGCCACCAACGTACCGGCGCTGTGCGCAAGCACATTTGTCGGAGCGCCAACGTGTTCGATCACGGCCTGCAGGTCGGCGGCCTGAGCGGCAAGATCATAGCTGCCGTCTGCCGCTTCGCCGCTCTCGCCGCAACCGCGGCGGTCGTAGGCAATGACGCGACAGTCGCGAGCGAGCTCACGGGCGATGGCGTCAAAAAAGACGCCGTCGACGCACGCACCGTGCACGCACACCAAGGCGGGTGCATCGGACGATACAACCGGGCCGGCATACTCGCGGCAGGCGATCGTGGTGCCCGCATTCTCGACCGTAAAATCCATGTTGTGCCCCCATCATCAACGCCCATCCAGTTGCGCGTCAGTACGGCTGGATAGACCCGCATTGCTTTACGCCTTGTTAACAGATTAACTTTACCCGACCCGAGGCTTTTCATGACACGGCATAATGAGCGACGTGAAAAAACGAAACTTGTAAAGCAAGAGCCCGCACCCTGCTTTGGAGCCGATGCTATGCTTAGGCACAATTGTCTTGAGGAGCATATGCCTATGTCTACGTTTTTGAATGCCAGCCCCATCTTTGGGCCCGTTCGCAGCCGTCGCCTTGGTCTCTCGCTCGGCGTCAACATGATGCCGGCCAGCGGCAAAATCTGCACGTTCGACTGCATTTACTGCGAAAACGGCCTCAACGCCGAGCGCCCCTGCCACGAGCCGTATAACACAGCTTCCGTGGTACTCGACGCGCTCGAGGCAAAGCTGCGCAAGATGGCAGCCGAAGGCGAGCTCCCCGATGTGATCACCTTCGCAGGCAACGGCGAGCCCACCGCCGCACCGGAGTTTCCGCAGGCCATCGCCGGCGCCGTCGCGCTGCGCGATCAGCTGGCCCCAAACACCAAGATTGCCGTGCTCTCCAACGGCACGCGCGCCGACCGCCCCGAGGTGCACGACGCGCTCATGATGGTCGACGACAACATCCTCAAGCTCGATACCGTCGACCCGGCGTTTATCCAACTGCTCGACCAGCCCGTTGGCCCCTACGACGTCGAGCACCAGATTGAGACGTTCGCAAGCTTTGACGGTCATGTCATTATCCAGACGATCTTTTTGACCGGCGAGTACCGGGGCAAGCTCATCGACAACACCGGCGAGGAGTACGTCGGCCCTTGGCTCGCGGCGCTCGAGCGCATTCGCCCGCAGGAGGCGACCATCTACACGGTGGCGCGCGAGACGCCGGTCGCCGGCCTTGCCAAGGCAGCGCCCGAGGTGCTCGACGCCATTGCCGCGCGCGTCCAAGCCCTCGGCATTCCCTGCCAGGTGAGCTACTAGCAAAACCACGCAGCAGCTAGTGCCCGCTATCCCGCCCCATCAGTTGCGGTGATATAGTTCCTATTTATGCTGTTAAACCGCTTAAATCGGAACTATATCACCGCAACTTTTATGGACGCGTGGGTGGGCTATACTAGCTGCGGATGAAAGGAAGTTAGCCATGTTTGACAACGGACCCGTACCACGCCGCAACGATGCTTGCTGGTGCGGCAGCGGCAAAAAATATAAGAAATGCCATAGCGCCTTTGATGAGCGCCTCGAGCGCTTGTGGGAAGAGGGCTGGGAGGTTCTGCCCCGCACGCTCTACAAGACGCCCGCCGATATCGAGGGAATTAAGCGCTCGGCCGCCATCAACGTGGGCGTGCTCGATTATGTGGGCGAGCATATCGCCGCAGGCATGACCACCAACCAGATCGACCAGATGATCTACGACTACACCGTCGAGCACGGCGGCACGCCGGCCGATCTCAACTACGAGGGCTATCCCAAGAGCGTGTGCACCTCGATCAACGACGTCGTCTGCCACGGTATCCCCTGCGATACGGACGTCCTGCACGAGGGCGACATCATCAACGTGGACTGCTCCACGATCTTGGACGGTTACTTTAGTGATTCGAGCCGTATGTTCTGCATCGGCGAGGTCTCGGCCGAGCGCCAGCGCCTGGTCGACGTCACCCGCGCCAGCGTGGAGGCGGGTCTGGCGGCCGTCAAGCCATGGCTGCCGTTGTCCGTTATGGCCGAGGCCGTGCAAAAGACCGTCGAGGACGCCGGCTTTAGCGTGGTGCGCGAGTACGGCGGACACGGCATCGGTAAGGAGTTCCACGAGGACCCGTTTGTGGGCTTTACCACCGAGGCACCCGATGTGGACACCATCATGGCTCCGGGCATGGTCTTTACCATCGAGCCCATGGTCAATGCCGGAGCGCCCGACATCAAGATCAGCAAGGGCGATGGCTGGTGCGTGCGCACCAAGGACGGTAGCGATTCGGCCCAGTGCGAGGTTCAGCTCGTGGTGACCGAGGACGGCTACGAGCTGCTGAGCTGGTAGCTGTAGATGCGCCGGATGCTGACGGGTACGCTCGTCTTGCATCCGGCGTTTTTATGTGAACGTTTTGCCTGATAAAACCTGCCAAAATAAACCTGTCCCTTTTTGGCGGGTCGAGCGGAGAGGACTGCTTGTGAACATCCTGGTTTTGTTGCCCGTCAACGACCGTCATCGCGCAATTCTTGAGTCGAGCGCTCCGGGCGAGGACTTTATCTACACGAGCTCCGACGCCGCCACGCGCGAGCAAGTCGCCGATGCCGACGTGATCTTGGGCAACATCGACCCTGGCATGCTCACGGCATGCGAACATCTCCAGCTGTTGCAATTGCAGACCGCCGGCTATGACGACTACTTGGCCGCCGGCACCGTGCCGGCCGACGCCAAACTGTCTTGCTCGGTAGGCGCCTACGGCCAGGCCGTAAGCGAGCACATGTTTGCCATGGTGCTGTCTATGATGAAGCGCCTGCCCGGCTACCAGGACCTGCAGCGCGAGCATCGCTGGGAGGACTTGGGCGCGGTCACCTCGCTCAAAAACGCCAACGTGCTGGTGCTGGGCGCGGGCGATATCGGCGGCCACTTTGCCACGCTCTGCCGCAGCATGGGTGCGCACGTCCGCGGCATCAAGCGCCATCCGCTCGTCTACCCCATTGTGTTTGAGGACATGGACGGCATGGACGCCCTGCCCGAGCGCCTAGCCGAGGCCGACGTCGTCGCAGCCTTTATGCCCAGCACACCCGAGACCCGCGGCCTGGCGAACGCCGAGTTCTTCGCCGCGATGAAGCCGGGCGCCTTCTTTGCCAATGGCGGCCGCGGTGACCTTGTTGTTGCCGACGATCTGGTTGCCGCTCTGGAGTCCGGACACCTTGCCGGTGCCGCGGTCGACGTCACCGACCCCGAGCCGCTGCCTGAGGCAAGCCCCCTGTGGGATGCGCCCAACATGCTCGTCACACCACACGTCTCCGGATGGTTCCACCTGGCAGCCACGCTCAACAATGTCGTAGACATCGCCGCGGAAAACCTGCGCCACTTGCAAGCTGGCGAGACGCTTCGCTGCTGGATCGAACACTAATTGTTCCGGCGTTTTGCCAAACGCCGGAACTACTCGACGCTGCGAGCCCGCCAGAGCGGCAATCTGACGTTCAATCGTCGGGCATGGCCAAAAGGCCTATGCCCTCCTCTTTCACGTCACCTTGCTCGCTCTGGTGGGCTTTCGCTGACTTATGCTCAACCTGCGGCGCTGCCATTGTTGGCGCAGGGGGCGGCTTGCTCGCTCTGGTGTCTGTTCGCTGTCCGTTCTCTGCCCGCGACGTTTCTGCTGTTGGTGCAAAGGGGTCAGGTTAGCTTGTACCAAAAAGGGGAAGTTGCGGTGGAATAGCTCCTGTTTGTGTGTCCTGAGGGACTAAGCGGGAACTATTCCACCGCAACTTATCGAGCGCGTGTTTGGTTGGTGCCTGTTGATGGTCTGGGTATCGGGGAGGGCGGGCTCCGTTATAATCGCCTAGAACATTAATTGGAAACGGGACGGGAGCCATACATG
>URIJ01000160.1 GCA_900547835.1 uncultured Collinsella sp. | reverse complement strand
GTCGTCGAGCTCCTCGAGCAGCTCGCGCGTGGACTCGAAGCCCAGGTCATAAGCAGTCATGTCGCCCGCGGCGAGCGCCTCTTCGACCTGCGTCATAAACGTTTGCTTGCCGCATCCAATCGCATCGCGCAGCAGGCGATACAGATAGATGTGGTTGCCCAGCGAAAGCGTGGGCCTAACTATTGTCTTGCTCATGGCAAATCTCCTCTTTACACATGTAAAGCATCTTACCATCGCATAGCGTTCGCCATGGCGGCGCCCAAGGCAAACGGGCGCGAACCGCTTTCGATTCGCGCCCGTTGTACAGGTTGCCTATCTGGGGATGCAGCGCCTAGTTGCCCGATGTCGTGCCTTGGCTTGAACTGTCAGATGCCGTGCCAGACGCGGTTCCGCTCGAGCTGTTAGTGCTGCTGTTGTCGGTAGATCCCGTTCCCGATGTGGTGTCGCTCGTTTGGTCGCCCGTGCTCGGCTGCGAGCTGTCAGTCGTTTGGCTTGAGTCGGTCGTGCCGGATTGCGTGCCGCTGCTGTTCGTAGAGGAATTGGCACCCTGCGATTGGTTTTGGGTGTTCGATGACGAGTCGGCAGAGGTAGAACTGTCTTGCGTATCGTCCGTCTGCGCCTGCTGATCTTGCGACTGGGTGTTGCCATTTGCATCGCTCTCCGTCGTGCGCGACGAAAGGATTGGCTCGGGGCGCTCGCCCAGACCCTCGCCGGCGGTGGTGATAAGGATGGCGCTGGCGCAGGCGATGACCGCGACGATGGCGATGGCGATCGAGAAGATGATGACCTTCTTTTGCGTCTGGCTGCGCTCTGCCGCCGCCTTGGCGCGCAGGCTGTCGGGGGCGACGCGCGCCGTGGTCGCGCGCCCCGCAATCTGGCGCATCTCCTGCGTAGTCGCGGCGCCGCCCAGGTGCTCCTCGGCATTAAATTCAACGGGCTCATAGGCGCCGGCGGGGTAGTCGACGTCGGCGTGCGTACCTTTGAGGGCTTTGGCGCTGGCAGAGATAAAGTGGCGGTAGACCTGCGAGGACACAACGGTGATGACCGAGCTCACGGCGGCGCCGATCACCGATCCGGCGATACCGATCTTGGAAGCAAGCGCGACGCTCGTGGCGGCAGCTGCGGCGCCGGCGATGATCTGGGGAATGGAAATGTCGTCGAACAGGCCCTTTTTGGGCGCGATGGCCATGGTCTGTCCGATGGAATGGTTCTCGTGCACACCGTTGTTGAGCGCGGCCGGTGTCATGACGCGCGTGCGCGGCGCGTCGGTGTACTTGGTTGTCATACGGGGTCCTCCCGGTGTAAATCTGCTTCGTTTCATGTAGCCATCAGGGTACCCACCAGATGTGAATCGTACGTGACATTTAACAGATACCATCAACTCATCAATAGCTCACCAAGTTGGTGGGATGCGGTTGCGCCCGGCGGTTGAACTACAATAGGGCTTGCTAATTGTGTTGAATGGCGTCTACGCACGGGAGCATTCTTATGAATCTTCACCTTTCTCAGTCTGATGGCTTTTTGCGTGTGGCGGCGGCGTCGCCGCAGATTCGCGTCGCCGATGTCGAGGGTAATGCCGAGGTTGCGCTGGTGGCTGTTCGCGATGCTGCCGAGCGCGGCGTTCGCGCGCTGGTGCTGCCCGAGCTCAACTTGTGCGGCTATACCGCGGCCGACCTGTTCCATAATCGCACGCTGTTGCATGCCTGCGAGGCTGCTTTGGTGCATATCCTCGATGAGACCCGCGAGCTGCCGATTGTCTTTACCGTCGGTCTTCCCGTTGCGGTTGCCGAGAATATCTACAACTGCGCCGCCGTGTGCTGCGCGGGCGAGCTTTTGGGCCTCACGGCCAAGAAGTATCTGCCCAACTATGGCGAGTTCTACGAGCGCCGCTGGTTTGCTCCGGCGCCTGCAGATCCCGTGTGGGTCGAGTTTGCCGGTCAGGGTCCGGTTCCGCTGGGTTCGGGGCTTGTCTACCGCTGCTGTGATGAGGGTGCCGAGGATATGGTGCTGGGCGTTGAGGTCTGCGAGGACCTGTGGGTGCCAGCGCCCCCTTCGACCGAGATGGCGCTTGCCGGTGCGACGGTGATTCTCAACCCGTCGGCTTCGGACGAGATTATCGGTAAGGCAGACTATCGCCGCAGTCTCATCTCCAATCAGAGTGCGCGCCTGTACTGCGCCTATGCCTACGCGGATGCGAGCGAGGGCGAGTCCACGACCGACATGGTCTTTGCGGGCGAGAACCTTATCTACGAAAACGGCTCCAAGCTCGCCGCCACCAAACTGCTTACCTGCGATATGGCCGTCGCCGATGTCGATCTTGACCGTCTGGTTGCCGAGCGCCGTCGCTCGACGACGTGGACGCGCCCGGATGATGCACCGGAGGCCACGACCGTTGAGTTCTCGTTTGAGGGCACGCTCGCAGAGGAACCCGCGCTGCGCGATGCCTGCGACATCGACCGCGTCTTCCCGCGCGCGCCTTTCGTCCCGGCAGACCACGGCGACCTGGCCGAGCGCTGCGAGACCATCCTCGACCTGCAGACCGCCGGCCTTAAGACCCGCCTTGCCCACACGGGCACTAAGGCTGCCGTCATCGGCCTTTCGGGCGGCCTCGATTCCACACTGGCGCTGCTCGTGACCGTGCGCGCGTTCGACGCCCTTGGCCTGCCACGCACGGGCATTACGGCTGTCTCCATGCCGGGCTTTGGAACGACACATCGTACCAAGTCCAATGCCGAGTCACTTGCCCGCGACCTGGGTGTGAGCTTCCGCGAGGTCTCGATTCACGCGGCTGTGGAGCAGCATTTTAAGGACATCGAGCACGACCCGGCGGTCCAGGACGTGACCTACGAGAACAGCCAGGCGCGCGAGCGTACGCAGATTCTGATGGATCTGGCCAACCAGGCTGGCGGTTTTGTCATCGGCACGGGCGATCTGTCCGAGCTGGCGCTCGGCTGGGCTACCTACAACGGTGACCATATGAGCATGTATGCCGTCAACGCAAGCGTGCCCAAGACGCTCGTGCGCCATCTGGTTCGTTATGCTGCCGATGTCTTTGGCGGTCGCATCGCCACCACGCTGCTCGATATTCTCGACACGCCGGTGTCGCCCGAGCTTTTGCCGCCGACGGGCGATGGCGAGATCGCCCAGAAGACTGAGGACCTGGTGGGTCCGTACGAGCTGCACGACTATTTCCTCTACTACCTGCTGCGTTTTGGCTTTGAGCCGGGCAAGATCTACCGCATGGCGCTCAAGAGCTTCGAGGGCGTCTACGACGCCAAGACCGTCCACACGTGGCTACGTACGTCCTACCGTCGCTTCTTTGCCCAGCAGTTTAAGCGCAGCTGCCTGCCCGATGGTCCCAAGGTGGGTTCGGTGACGCTCAGCCCGCGCGGCGATTGGCGTATGCCGAGTGACGCTAGCTCGCGTCTGTGGCTTGCGCAGATCGACGCGCTCAATCCAGTTGACTAAGGTTGGCTAAATTGAACCAATACGGGGGTTGCAAGCGTTACACTTTTGCAATCTGATGGCCCGTATCGCGCGGCGCTCTTGTCGGAGCGCCGCGTTTTTCATATCGAAAGGTGGCACCATGCAGGCATCGCAGCGTCTCGACCGCTTTGGCGCGGAGGTCTTCGCCTCGCTCAACAACAAGCTTCTCGCGCTGAAGGCTCAGGGCAAGACCATTTACAACATGAGCGTGGGCACGCCCGACTTTAAGCCGTACGACCACGTGGTCGAGGCGCTCACGCAGGCAGCCAAAGATCCCGAGATGTGGAAGTATGCCCTGCGCGACCTGCCCGAACTCAAGCAGGCCGTGTGCGATTACTATGAGCGTCGCTTTGGCGTTTCGGGCATTACGCCGTCTATGGTGCAGTCGTGCAACGGCACGCAGGAGGGGGTGGGCCATTTGGGCCTTGCCCTGCTCGATCCGGGTGACACCATTTTGGTTCCCGATCCGTGCTACCCGGTCTTTGAGGCGGGTGCCAAGATCGCCGATGCCAAGCTCGAATACTATCCGCTGGTTGCCGAGCACAATTACCTGCCCTATGTGGCGGGTATCGATCCCGAGGTTGCCGATCGTGCCAAGTACATGATCGTGTCGCTGCCCGCGAACCCGGTCGGCTCGGTGGGCACGCCCGAGATCTACGAGGAGATCATCGCTTTTGCCCGCGAGCACGACCTGCTCATCGTCCATGACAACGCGTACTCCGACATCGTGTTCGACGGCGAGCCGGGCGGCAGCTTCTTGCAGTATCCCGGCGCGCTCGAGGTGGGCGTTGAGTTCTTCTCGCTCTCCAAGTCGTTTAACGTCACCGGTGCCCGCATCGGCTTTTTGGTCGGTCGCGAGGATGTGGTCTCTGCCTTTGCCAAGCTGCGCGGCCAGATCGACTTTGGTATGTTCTTCCCGATTCAGAAGGCCGCCATCGCGTGCCTGAACGGTCCGCGCGATGAGGTCGAGGCGCAGCGTCTGAAGTACCAGGAACGCCGCGATGCCCTGTGCGACGGTCTTGAGGGCCTGGGCTGGGAGCGTCCCAACGCGCATGGCTCTATGTTTGTGTGGGCCAAGCTTCCCGGTGGTCGCACCGATTCCATGGCGTTTTGCGAGGAGCTCATGGAGAAGGCCGGCGTTGTGGTGACGCCGGGCGCGAGCTTTGGCCCTTCGGGCGAGGGGCACGTGCGCATGGCGCTGGTCCTGCCGCCCGATCAGATCGCTTTGGCTGTCGAGGCCATTCGCGAGGCGGGCCTGTATTAGAAACCTATTTCGACTCGTCAATAGCTCGAAACCGATTTCGTGCAGTTATTTTACGAATTCTGCAAACAATTTCGGTAAAC
>URIJ01000159.1 GCA_900547835.1 uncultured Collinsella sp. | reverse complement strand
CCGAGCGCGTCGGCGTGATGATGGATCTTTGCGGTCAGCACGAGCACCAGCGCCTCCTCGATCCGGCGCATCACGTTGCCATGGTCGATGCCTGGGCTGGTCGCTCTGCGCTCGAGGCGCTCGACCGTTACCGTGCCTGCTTCAAGGCGTCGCGTGCGGCTGCCAAGGAGGTCCGTCGCGTGGAGGAAGCCTCACGCGCGCAGGGGAGTCGCGTCGAGGAGGCGCGCTTCGCCCTGGAGCGTATCGCCGAGGTCGACCCCAAGCCGGGCGAGTATGAGGAACTCGAGGAACTGCTGCCGCGCTCCGAACATGCCGAGGTACTGGTTGCCACGGCTAACGATGCCCATGCATCGCTTGCCGCCGAAGGGGGAGCGCTCGATGCCGTGAACAGCGCCGTGGCAGAGCTTTCCCGCATGGCTACCGTCGATCGCAAACTGGGCGATATTGCCGATGCGCTTTCGGATGCCTGTATTTCCCTTGAGGATTGCGCGAACGAGCTTCGTGCTTATCGCGATGGCGTCGCCTTCGACCCGCGCGAGCTCGCTCGCATGCGTGAGCGGTATTCCGACCTCAAGGGCCTGTTGCGTCAGTGGGGTCCCACCATGGACGATGTTTTTGCCATGCGCGATCGCTCGCAAGAGCTGCTGTCCCTGGTCGATGATGGCGATGAACAGATCAAAAAGGCGCGTGAGGCACTCGGGAGCGCCGAGCGCGAGCTGTTCGCTGCTGCCAGGGCACTTAAGCGCGCTCGCAATACGGCGGCCCCGCGCTTCTGTCACGAGGTCGGCCGCCAGATGGCTCGCTTGGAGATGGGTAGTGCCGAGCTCGTCTGGGAGTCGCGCGATCTTCCCCGTG
The DNA here is from genome assembly GCA_900547835.1 of uncultured Collinsella sp. Classification (GTDB taxonomy): domain Bacteria; phylum Actinomycetota; class Coriobacteriia; order Coriobacteriales; family Coriobacteriaceae; genus Collinsella. The sequence goes on along the minus strand of URIJ01000159.1, from coordinate 4,006 downwards.
CTGAATGGACGCCCGTTGGTCCTTCGAGCTACGAGCTGCTATACCGCAGCGGTGCCGGCTTGACGCCGCGACCCCTGCGCCGCATTGTGTCGGGCGGCGAGCTCAGCCGCGTTATGCTGGCGAGCAAGGTGGTCTTGGGTAATGCTGACGGCGTCGACACACTGGTATTTGACGAGGTCGATGCCGGTGTCGGTGGTTCCACGGCTCGTGCTCTTGCTGGTGTGCTGGCCGATCTTGCCGCCACGCATCAGGTCATCGTCGTAACCCACCTTGCGCAGGTCGCCGTCATGGCCGACAAGCATTACGTGGTCAGTAAAGAGCCCGGCGACGTTCCTCAGACGCATCTGGACGAGGTGACTGGGGACGCCCGTACCGCAGAGATCGCTCGAATGCTGAGCGGCGATCAGTCCGAGGCAAGCTTGGCCCACGCAAAGCAGATGCTCGAAGAAGTTCGAGGCTAGGTCGTATCAGCGGTGTTGGTGGGACAAAATAGACTGAAATTTTTGTCCCACTACGCGTTTTACTCAACGACCTTGTCCGGCTGGATGAGCTCCTCGTAGTAGCTGATATGTTCGCGAGCGTCTTCAATCTCGGGCAGCAGGAAGTTGTAGATGACTTCGATGATCATCGTGGCGCTGATCTTGGAGAACGCAAAGTCGCCCGTCGTCAGCAACGCCTCGTGGTTGACGGTATTAAAAGTATAGTCTGCCAGGCGTGCGAGTGGAGACTTGCTGTCGCTGCTGATGACGACTACGGTTGCACCGCAGTCGCGAGCAGCTTTTGCCATGCGATTCAGTCGGCGCGATTTGCCGGAGTTTGAGATGAGCACGATGACGTCGCCGGGGCGTAGCGTGAGCGCAAACCCGATCGAGGTCTCGCTAATGGTGCTTGCCATGCAGCGCAGGCCCAGCTGCGAAAACTTAAACGTCGCATCGAGCGCGACCGCGTTCGTATTGCCCACAGCCGCAAACTCAATAACCCCTGCATGCTTAAGGGCATGCACAACAGCCGCCAACGTATCGTGGTCGATCCCGTCGATGGTCGCATTAAGCTCGCTCACCTTGGCAGCCAGGATGTTCTTAAGGCTCTGCTCCATATTGTCGAGCGAGACTTCGTCAGTCAGGCCCTCGTTGCGCTGGCTTTCCAAATCCCTCGCCAACGAAAACTGAAAGCTGCGGAAGCTGCCAAAGCCAAGCTTGCGGCAGAAGCGCGAAACGGTCGCCTCGGACGTGGCGGCGGCGCGCGAGAGCTGAGCCGCCGTGAGGCGTGGCGCCTCGGACTGGTGCTCCAATATATAGTCGACAATGCGCTGCTCGGACTCGCTGTATCCCTGGTGGGTACTAATGAGGGAAAGTGCGCTCTTGCTACTATCGGTCATGGATGGCTCCTGGTTGGCATGAAAATCTAGCTTGATTTGCAATGCCATAGTATACGGGCATTTTCAATTACAAGATACACCTTGCCGTTTCAAGTGTTGATGGTAAACTTTCACTTGCCGTTTACGGTTATGAAAGAACCTTTCACCGGAGAATTGCGCCTTGTCTCTTCTCACGCGGACGGTAGGTTGGTATCTTTCAAGTGTGGAAAAACGCGCATCGAAGCGCGTGTAGGGGAGCGCCCGCGGGCGCTGTACTCAAGAAGGAGGGACACATGGCTAAGTTTGACATCATCGCCGCGACCGGTTGCCCGACCGGCATTGCGCACACCTTCATGGCGAAGGAGGCGCTGGAGAAGGCTGCTGCCGAGCGAGGTCTGACCATTAAGGTCGAGACTCATGGCCAAGTCGGCGTCGAGAACGAGCTCACCAAGAGCGAGATCGCCGGTGCCAAGGCCGTCGTCGTCGCAGCCGATAAGGATGTCCAGGCTGAGCGTTTCGCCGGTAAGCCCATGGTTTCCGTTGGTGTTTCCAAGGCCCTGTCCGTTGAGGCCGCCGGTAAGCTGATTGACCGCGCGCTCGCCGCCAAGGGCGACAACACGGTTGCAGCCGCTGCCGATGTCGAGGACGAGGCCGAGGAGAAGGAGTCCATCGGTCACGTCATCTACAAGCACCTCATGAACGGCGTCAGCCACATGCTGGTCTTCGTCGTTGCCGGTGGTGTTCTGACCGCCATTTCGTTCCTGTGGGGCATCACGTCCTTTGATTCGACGGCTGCCGACTACAACAGCTTTGCTGCGATGCTCAAGATCATCGGCGGCATCGCCATGAACCTTATGGTTCCGGTGCTTTCCGCCTACATCGCCGAGTCCATCGGTAAGCGCCCGGCGCTCGTCCCTGGTTTTGTTGCCGGTATGATCGCCATTCAGGGCCTGCCTGTTAACGCCGAGACCGGCATGATCGACGCCGGTGGCGCCGGCGTGGGCTTCGGCTTCCTGGGCGGCATCGTCGGCGGCTTCCTCGCTGGCTATGTCATCCTGCTGCTCGAGAAGGTCTTTGCCGGTCTGCCCAAGAACCTGGACGGCCTCAAGGCTATCTTCCTGTACCCGCTGTTCTCGACCGCCATCGTCGGTCTGGTCATGCTTGGTATTTCCGGCCCCATGGCTGCCATTAACCAGGGCATGATGGATTTCCTGCAGAGCCTCGGTAACTCCGGTCCGGTGATCCTTGGCCTGGCCATCGGCTGCATGTGCGCCTTTGATATGGGCGGCCCGGTCAACAAGGCTGCTTACGCTACTGGCACCTTCCTGCTTGGTACCGCTCTCGAAGCTGGCGTCGGCACCGAGACCTACAACTTCGGCACCAACTTCATGGCTGCCGTCTCCGCCGCTTGCATCGTTCCGCCGCTGATCACCACCTTCGCCGTCGTTGTCGGCAAGAAGTACTTCAGCCAGGAGGATCATGACGCCGGTATCGTCAACCTCATCCTTGGTTGCACCCACATCACCGAGGGCGCCATTCCGTTCATGACCAAGAACATCTGGCCCGTTATGCCCATCATGATGCTCGGTTCTTCCATCGCTTCCATCTTGACCATCTTCTTCAACGTTCACGATCCGGCGCCTCACGGCGGCTTCCTGGTCCTGCCCGTTGTCGAGAACGGTCCGCTGTGGGTCCTCGCGATCCTCATCGGCGCTGTGGTCGGTGGCATCCTGTTCGTGGCCTTCAAGAAGTACGACTTCGAGAAGAACCAGAAGCCCGCTCCTGCAACCAAGCCGGTTGAGGCCCCCAAGGCCGCTGCCGTCGAGGCCCCCAAGGCCGAGGCTGCCGACTTCGTGAAGGTCGAGAATGTCTTTGTCGCCGAGGACTTCGCTTCTCGTGACGAGGCTCTGAGCTTCGTTTCCAACCAGGCTGTCAAGGCCGGTATCGCCAGCGACGCCGACGCCGTGATGAACGCCTTCCTGGCCCGCGAGGCCGAGGGCACCACGGGCATGATGGAGGGCTTCGCCATCCCGCATGCCAAGTCCGACGCCATTACCGAGGCTGCCGTCATCGTCGTCAAGGACGAGTCCGGCGTGACCGGTTGGGACACCATGGACGGCGCTCCCGTCAACGTTGCCATCGCCCTGCTCATCCCGGGCGCTCAGGCTGGAACCACGCACCTCAAGATCCTGTCCAAGGTCGCCGAGGCGCTTATGGACGAGGACTTCCGTGCCACCGTCAAGGGTTCCACCGACGCCGCCGAGATCGCCAAGACGATCAACGCCCGCCTGGTCTAATTCCACAGTACGCGAATAACATCGCCCCCCTGTATATAAGGCTGAGTCCCTCCCCAGGGCCTCCGCCTTTTTCATCCCCCTTCTTCTAACTTGCGGTGAAATAAGGGCTGTTTAAACGTTTCAACCCCAAAATCAGTCCATATTTCACCGCAAGTTAGAAGAAGGGGATAGCGCGGCTTGTCTATTAGATCGTCCGTGCGGACAAAAATTCAGCCAGAATTCCTTTCGCACGATATTGCTCTGGACCATCCGAGTTTCCGCAACTCGCCTGCCGGGCGGGGCGGTTAAGTTTGTCGTGAGTTCCGCACGCAAAGGAAAGCACTTAATGTGCTTTCCGTCTTGCGCAGGACTG
>URIJ01000158.1 GCA_900547835.1 uncultured Collinsella sp. | reverse complement strand
CACTCCGCAGGACGCAAGAAGCCCTCGCCGCACGAAGTGCGCAGCGAGGGCTTCTTGCATGTCCGAGGACGCGCCGGGAGGGAACTTGTTCTCTGCCCGGATAGGTAAGACAAATTACGCGACGGTGTAAACCCAGTTGTGCTTGTCCTCGACAGCACCAGACTGGATACCAGTCAGGGTCTCGCGAAGCTTCTTCATCACAGGGCCGATCTCGGTGTAGCCAGCCGGGAAGGTCACGGTCTCGTCGGCGCCGTAAACCTTGTTGTCGATCTCGCCGACCGGGGAGATAACGGCAGCGGTGCCGCACAGGCCGCACTCGACAAAGGTACCGGCCTTGACCTCGGCCCACTCGACAGGGCGTTGGTCGACGGTAATGCCCAGGTCCTCGGCAACCTGAACAAGCGAACGACGGGTGATAGAGGGCAGGATGGAGTCGGTGTGCGACTGCGGAACGACGAGCGTGCCGTCCTCCTTCACGAACAGAACGTTCGCGCCGCCGGTCTCCTCGACATAGGTGCGGGACTCAGAGTCGAGATACAGGTTCTCGGCATAGCCCTCGCGATGGGCCTCCATCGTGGGCTTGAGGGACATGGCGTAGTTCAGGCCAGCCTTGATGTTGCCGGTGCCGTGCGGTGCGGCGCGGTCGTACTCGGAAACGCGCAGCTTGACGGGCTTGAAGCCACCCTTAAAGTACGGACCGACCGGGGTCACGAGAATGCGGAACGTGTACTCAGGAGCGGGAGCCACGCCGATCACGTCACCAGAGCCGATCATAAACGGACGCACGTACAGGGTCGCGCCGGAACCGAAGGGCGGAACCCAGGCGGCGTTGGCAGAAACGACCTGCTTGACGGCCTCAACGAACTTGTCCTTGGGAAACGGGGGCATCTCGAGGCGCTGGGCAGAGTTATACATACGCTCAGCGTTCATGTCGGGACGGAAGCAGACGATGCTGCCGTCCTCGGCGGTGTAGGCCTTCAGGCCCTCAAAGACCTCCTGGCAGTAATGGAAGATACCGCCGCACTCGGAGACATGCAGGGTGTGGTCGGTGGTCAGGCCGCCCTCGTCCCACTCGCCATCCTTCCAATGAGCCTCGTAGCTGTAATCGGTCTTCATGTAGCCAAAGCCGAGGCTACCCCAATCGATATCCTTCTTCTCGACAGTCATATGTCGCTCCTTACATACACAGTTGCATACTCGCGAACCCGCACGCAAGGACCGAGGCCGACCGCGTCGCAACGTCGCACGCCCGGAGCGTAGAGCCGGACGGGACACGCGAGCAGCATCAAAGCCGATGGCACGTCGATTCGCATGCACGAGATTGTACTCCCCGCACGCGTCTGATAAAACGCTTTTCTTTAACTAACTAAAGTATTTTCATTTGACCGAAGCAAAAAGGCCCGCCACCGTAAGCGGTGACGGGCCTCAACTGTACGGTCTGCGCGCTGGCTCGAGCTAGGCGTTCTATTTACCCAGCTTGGCCTTAACCAGACCGACCACGGTCGGGATGATCGACACGGCAACGATGCCGATAATCAGCAGCTCAAAGTGCTCTTGCACAAAGGGAATGCCGCCAAAGAAGTAGCCCAGCAGCGTAAAGACCGTCGACCAGGTAATGCCGCCCAGCACGTTAAAGATGACAAAGTTGCGCCAGTGCATGCCGCCCATGCCAGCGATGAAGGGCACAAAGGTGCGGATAAACGGGAAGAAGCGACCCAGGAAGATGGCCAGGTGACCCCACTTGTCCAAGAAGTCCTCGGACTTTTTGATGCGCTCGGGCGTCATGGCCTTGACCTTGCCCGAGGCAATGATCTTTTTGCCAAAGAAATGGCCGATCATAAAGTTGCACTGATCGCCCAAAATGGCAGCGGCCCATGCGGTGGCCAGAAGCGCCACAATGTTAAAGCCGCCGTTGTGGGCGAAGAAACCCGAGGCGAACAGCAGCGAATCACCGGGAAGGAACGGGAAGAACACCACGCCCGTCTCGATAAAGATGATCAGGAACACGCAGCCGTAGGCCATAAGCGGGCCGGCGGCGATCCAGCTGGCGATCGCGGTGCGCGGGTCCTTAAGCAGCTCGGCGATAAAATTGATGAAACCCATGAAGTAAAACCTCTCAGTTGTGGGCGCGGATACGTCCAAGTTGACCAGTATACGGTTGCGGCGCCCCCTCGTGCGCAACCCCACAAAAGCATGACTCCATTACCAGCAAGTTTGCATAACTGACACCTGTCACGCAAAGCCGTGAAAGATTGCTCTTCCTAATCCCTAGCGAATCGCTATACTTTATTGAATCGCATTGCCATGGCGCTAAGGGAGGGCGGCCGGTGAGCTTTATCAATACCATTCGCGAGGACATCAAGACCGTCCAGGCGCAGGACCCCGCCGCGCAAAACGGTCTGGTCATCTTTCTTTCCTATCCTGGCCTGCACGCCAAGTGGAACCACGTGCCCGAGCACTGGCTGTGGGAGCACGGTCATCGCTCGCTCGCCCGCGTGCTCTCGCAAATCACCCGCCACATCACCGGCGTCGAGATTCACCCTGCCGCGCAGATTGGCAAGCACTTCTTTATCGACCACGCCATGGGCGTCGTCATCGGCGAGACCACCATTGTGGGCGACAGCTGCGTGCTCTACCAGGGCGTCACGCTCGGCGGTACCGGCAACGAGACCGGTAAGCGCCACCCCACCCTGGGCAACAACGTCACTGTGGGCACAGGCGCCAAGGTGCTCGGCAACATCCGCATCGGCAACAACGTCAAGATCGGCGGCAACTCGGTCGTCGTTAAGGACGTCCCCGACAACTGCACCGTCGTGGGCGTGCCGGGACGCATCATCAAGCGCAACGGCTGCCGCGTGTTCGAGGAGAGCTTTGACGCCAAGCAGCATCGCGAGTACATGCCCGATGACGCCGCCGAGCAGTCCGCCCTCAACCGCCAGGGCATCACCGAGAATGCCCGCCGCGTCAAGGAACTCGAGCGAGAGGTGGCCGAGCTCAAGGCCCTCGTCGCCAAGCTCGTGGACGAGCACTAGGAACGCGAGCGGCACAAAACAACATCGGCACCGACGCAAAAGGCGCGCCAGGGAATCCATCCCCGGCGCGCCTTTCTTTTTGATGTGACATGCGGGACTGTCCCTTTGTCACACTATGCGAACTGACTCAGATAGAGGTCGGCGTAAGCACCCTCGGCAGCCAGCAGTTCCTTATGCGTGCCTTGCTCGATAATGTTGCCGTGATCCATGACCAAGATCAGGTCGGCGTCCACGATCGTCGACAGGCGATGCGCGATCACAAAGCTTGTGCGCCCATGCATGAGCGCGTCCATGGCACGGCCGATGGCAAGCTCGGTGCGCGTATCCACGCTTGAGGTCGCCTCATCCAGAATGAGAATCGCCGGGTTGTTGAGCAGTACGCGCGCGATGGTCAGCAGCTGACGCTGGCCCTGGCTGATGCTTTCGGCATCGTTGGCCACGCGCGTGTCGTAGCCCTGCGGCATGGTGCGCACAAAGAAGTCGACCTGCGCGGCGCGGGCGGCAGCCACGATCTCGTCGCGCGTTGCCTCGGGGCAGCCGTAGGCGATGTTTTCGGCAATCGTGCCATCGAACAGCCAGGCGTCCTGCAGCACCATGCCAAACTGCTGCCGTAGCTCGCCGCGATCCATGCGGCTCGTATCCACGCCGTCGAGCGTAATACGCCCGCCGTCAATCTCGTAGAAGCGCATGAGCAGGTTGATGAGCGTCGTCTTGCCTGCGCCCGTGGTTCCCACCACGGCAATCTTCTGGCCCGGCTCGGCGGTAAACGACACGTCGCGCATAAGCGGCTTGTCGGGCGAATAACCAAAGCGCACATGCTCAAAGGAGACGCGGCCCTCCACGCGACCCGGCAGCTCGGCGGCCTTGTCCGGCAGCGGATCGGCCTCCATCTCGGGCTCATCGAGCAGGTCGAACACGCGCTCTGCACTCGCCAGCGCGCTCTGCAGCGAGTTGAAGGTAAACGACAACTGCGTCATGGGCTCGGACGCCTCGTAGATAAACTGGAAGAACGCCTGGAACACGCCGACGGTCATGTGACCGGCAACCAGCATGCTGCAGCCCACAAGCGCGATCACGATTTGCGCCAAACGGCCGATAAAGCGCACCGCGGGGCCGACGGCATTGATCATGAAGTCGGCCTTGGTACTCACGCGCGCCAGCTCGCCCGAGGCCTCGTGCACCTCAGCGGAGCTCTGGCGCTCGCGGTTAAACGCGCGGATCACCAGACGGCCCGAGTAGCCCTCCTCGACCGCACTCGTAATCTTGGACACCCACTCCTGGCGCTCGCCCGTCACATCGTGTGTGCGGCGCGAGACGACCTTCGTCACCAGCAGCGACAGTGCCGTAAAGAACAGAAAGACGAGCGTAAGCTGCACGCTGAACACGAACATCACGCTCACAGCACCAACAACCGTGCCGATCGACACGAGCAGCTGCAGCAATCCGCGCTGCATGCTCTCGGACATCTTGTCCAGGTCGTTGGTCGCGCGGCTGACGACCTCGCCGGGACGATGCGCGTCAAAATAGGCGAGCGGCAGACGGTTGAGCTTTTGCGCGATGCGGTTGCGCAGGCGCAGATTGAGACGCTCAGCGACGCTCGACATCAAAAAGCTCTGGAGCGCATAGAACGAGGCAGCGGCAGTCCAGATCATAAAGTAGACGAAAATGGTCTTGCCGCAGTTCTCCCAGGTGATGCTGAAAGTGGTGTCGTTGGCAAACGCCACCTGAATGTGGCCCCACAGCTCATCGATCACGCGGGCGCTATATGCCGGCGCGGCGGTGTTAAAGATGACATAGAACACAATGCTCGCGAACACGATATAGAAGCGCCAATGGTCGCCGGCAGCCTCACTCCACAGGCGGCGCACCGTCGCCCAGGTATCCCGAGGCGTCTCGTCCTCGTCTTCGTCGTCCACGTCGCGCAT
>URIJ01000157.1 GCA_900547835.1 uncultured Collinsella sp. | reverse complement strand
TATATATGGAAAGTGTTCGCATCGATATCGTTGGCGCGCACGGTGCAGGGCAGGTCGAGAACGACCTTGCTGATCCAGGGGCCAAAGTCGCCCAAGGTGGTGACGGTTGCGTAGGTACACGATTTGAGTTCCATGAGCTGCCTCCTTTGTGCCGCAAATACTAAACAATCGCGGCAATACAATCTAAACATGTTTAGTGTAAAGCAGAATTAGAGAATAAGCAGATGAACTCGGTAAACGGTAAAATCAAACACTCAATGAACTACTAAACACTCGTTTACTACTATCTAGCAGGGCTTTTGTTGATGAGTCAACAAGGAATTTGGGTGACAGATTATATAAAATCCCACGTAGACGGCCATTTATAAATAAACGGCACTATATGTAATGCCTTGACATTCAATTACGTTCACCCCCGATTTCCTACCGTTCACCGGACTGCAAACGGCAAAACTGCCACAAATTCAACGCTACGTGTAAACTAAGCGCTGTAAACGTTCAGTAAACAGATTGTTTACGACAGCGTATCCAAGGGCTCGGCAGCCGTAAGGGGTTATAGTCACCGGGCCAAAGGCGTGCCTGCGCCCAAGCGATTAGGCACACGATGATATGGGGAGGGGTCCCATGGCAGTAGATAACAAGCAGATTGCCACCGATGTCCTCGAGCTCGTGGGCGGTGCGGAAAATGTCACCGTCGCCACCAACTGCATGACGCGCCTGCGTCTGACGCTCAAGGACAACAACAAGGCCGACGTGGAGAAGATCAAGAAGGTCAAGGGTGTTCTGGGCTGCCAGTTCGCCGGCAGCCAGCTCCAGGTCATCATCGGCCAGAACGTGCCCAAGGTGCTTGCCGAGTTCGTCGCCATCTCCGGCGTCAAGCAGGGTGCCGCGGTCGACGAGAACCTCGACGCTCCCAAGGAGAAGTTCGAGCTCAAGAACCTGCCCAACATCATCCTCGACTATCTGTCGGGCTCCATGACCCAGCTGATCCCGCTGCTCATGGCTGGCGGTCTGTTCCGCACCATCGCTGCGGTTCTCGGCCCCACCATGCTCGGCGTCCTTTCCGACACCGACCCGACCTACACGTTCCTCTACACCACCCTGTACGAGGCCACGTTCACCTTTATCCCCATCTACCTGGGCTATGCCGCCGCTAAGAAGCTCGGCGCCTCCCCGGTTCTGGGCATGCTCCTCGGCGGCGCCCTCATGGCCCCGTCCGTCGTGAGCGTCGCGACCCAGGATGGCGGCGGAATCATCTCCGTCTACGGCATCCAGATCGCCGCTGCCAACTATCAGCAGTCCGTCCTGCCGATCATCCTCTCGGTGCCCGTCCTCTACTTCGTCGAGAAGTTCTTTAAGAAGGTCATGCCCGACGTGCTGTCCACGGTCTTTACGCCGTTCTGCACCATGATCGTCACTATCCCCATCGCCTTCATCGTCCTTGCCCCGGTCGGTAACGAGATCGGTAACGTCATCGCCAACGCCCTCTTTGGCCTGGCTGACATGGGTGGCTTCGGTGTCCTGATCGTTATGGCCGTCCTCGGCGCCTTCTGGCAGCTCTTCGTGGTCTGCGGCATGCACATGCCCGTCATCCTGCTCGCTCAGGTTCAGATCATCGCCGCCGGTTACGATCCCTTCGTCTTCGTTTCCACCAACTGCGCTATGGCCGCTGTCTGGGGCTGCGCCTTCGGTGCCTTCCTTAAGATGAAGAACCCCGACGAGAAGTCCCTCGCCATCGGTTACGTCATCTCCGCTATCGCCGGCGGCGTTACCGAGCCTGCGCTCTTCGGTATCCTCATGCGCTTCCGTCGCACCATGCTCGGCATGTTCATCGGCGGTTCCATCGGCGCCGTGTTCTCCGGCCTCATGGGTGTTACCTACTACCTCGCCGGTGGCGCCTCCAACTTCCTGGTCTTCACCAACTACCTGCAGGGTGGCCAGATGAACACCGTCTGGGCCATCGTCGGTATGGCGATCTCCTTTGTCATCGCCGCCATCGTGGTCTTCCTGACCGGCTTCTCCAAGGAGGAGCTCGCCGAGATGGAGGCCTAAGGCCAAGCCATTCGGTCGCATACGACCTTACCTACACGACAGGGCCCCGTCAGGCGCAAGCCCGGCGGGGCCCTTTTGCAAGGTAGACTGATTGGGGCGGGTGATGCCCGCCCATAAGGGCTTGCCAAGCGACGGGGGCTTTTGCGCCAGGGGTTTCCGCGAAAGCTTCTGCCGGTTCGCAATTCCTTTATCGAGCGAAAGGACATGCAGATGAGTTTGGGAAAACTGACCGTTAACGGTCGTAGGGATGGCTTTTTGTGTGAGGACAAGCCGTTCTTTTGGTTTGCCGATACGTGCTGGAGTGCATTTACCAGCATTCCCGAGGCCGACTGGGATTACTATCTGACCCGTCGCGCCGAGCAGGGCATGAACGTGCTGCAGATCAACACGCTGCCGCAGTGGGATCGCTGCTGCCCCGATCTGGGTATTTGGCCCTATGCCAGCGAGGATGGCGTGCATTTTGATTGGTCTCGCCCCAACCAGGCGTACTGGGATCGTGCGGCCGACATGTGTCGCGCCGCCGTCGAGCACGGCATTCGTCCGGCGCTCGTCCTTATGTGGTGCAATTACGTGCCTGGTACCTGGGGCGCTAAGATTGCTGAGCGTTGTGGTGCCGAGGTTATGCCGCGCGAGGAGGTTCGCGCCCATGTTGCCCGCGTGGTCGAGAACCTGGGCGAGTTCGACCCCGTCTACGTGGTGACGGGCGATACCGACTTTGCCGGCGACGAGGCGATTGCCTATTACGAGGATGCGCTCGATGAGGTCGTCAAGCGCGCGCCCGAGGCTCTGCGTACCATGCACATCAACCGCGGCAACCGCACGATCCCGGAGCAATACCTGGATCGCCTGGACTTTTACATGTTCCAGCCCGGTCACAACTACGAGGGCCAGCCCGAGGCCTGGCAGCTGCCGCAGGACTTTATCGCCAACTATCCCAAGAAGCCGATGGTCAACTCCGAGCCCTGCTACGAGCAGATGGGTGCCTCGCGCAACGTGTACTGGCGTTTTACCGCGCAGGACTGCCGCGCGAGCGTGTGGTCGTCGATCCTTGCCGGTGCCAGCGCCGGCGTGACCTACGGCGCCCACGGCGTTTGGAACTGGCAAACCAGCAAGAGCCATGGCTCGGTGCTGGGCGAGGGATTTGACATGCCGTTCCGCTGGCAGGAGTGCCTGCAGTTTGCGGGCGTGTGGGACTTTGGCGCGATCGAGCATGTGCTTGCGGGCCTGGGTGCCACGGCTGCCGACGATGCACTTGCGGTGGCCCCGGCGCAGGAGCTGCTCGACGGTGCCCGCGAGGCGATTCGCGTAGCGCGCGTCGGCGAGCGTGTCGTCACCTATCTGCCGCGCACCACGGCGCTTACATTTAAGCTCGATAGTGCTCGCGGCTGGACGGCGACGGCGCTCGACATGGAGGACAAGCGCATCGCCAAGCTGCCCGTGCGCGACAACGGCGACGGCACCGTGCGCGTGGCTCAGCATCCCTTTGAGCACGACGCCCTGGTGATCCTGACCCCCGGGCGCTAACGGCTCTTCTCCAACATTTACAACCCAGTCCCTTTCATTAGGGTGCGACGGAATGGTTCCTGTATGACAGCTTTAAGCTGCCAAGGGGAGCCGTTCCGTCGCACTCATTGAGGACGTACTTAAATGAGTAGTAATTAGGGACGTTCTTTGGGAGGGCGGTTTGCGTGGCGGTTATGTGACCCACGGTGAGACCTACGTCGACGATATGTTGCTTCGTCTGACCAAAGTAGAGGCGTAAAACAGAGAGATAATTGGCTTCGGGTGCGATTTGCTGCACGACCATCATAAGGGCAGCCCTGTGGTGGTCGCGGCGATGCGCGTCCGGGGCTATGGCGCGTGAGGGGCGAATATGCAGGAGTTCTTCGGAATCGATGTGGGCGGTACGGCCGTTAAATGGGCCGTGCTAGGCGAGGATTTTTCCATCCGCGATCGCGGGAGCCTGCCGACGGGCTTTACCACGGCTGAGGAGACGGTTTCGGCGTTGATCGGGCTCGTCGAGCCGTATCGTAAGCGCGTGAGCGCCGTAGGCGTGAGTGCGCCCGGCGGTATCTACGAGGGAGACGTCACGGGAACGATCCATCGCGGCGGTGCGCTCACGTTTATGGACGGCTGCCCGCTGGGAAAGCTCATGCGCGGGGCACTGGGGGTGCCGGTTGCCGTCAATAACGACGGTAAGTGCTGTGCACTCGGTGAGTATGCGGCTGGCGCTCTTCGCGGGACGCGTTTTGGCGTGGTGCTCGCTATCGGCACGGGCATCGGCGGCGGTATCGTCATCGACGGCAAGGTCCTGCGCGGCGCGCACTGCTTTGCAGGCGAGTTCAGCTTCTTGCGCAACGATGTCACAACTGCCGCGAGCATGGAAAACTCCTTTGCGGGTTCGTGCGGTTGGCGCGCGCTCCGCGATGCCGCCATTGCCGAGAAGGGCCTGCCTGCGGATTCTCCGGTGGACGGCCGTCGCGTCTTTGAGTGGATCGCGGATGGCGACATGGCGGCGCAGCGCGCGCTCGACCGCTACGCTCGCTCATTTGACGGACAGCTCATCAACCTGCAGGCCGTGCTCGACCCCGAGGTCTTTGTGGTCGCAGGCGGCATCTCGTGCCATCCCGAGCTCATCGATGCCCTGCGTGCGCAGATGCCGCTGGCCCTCGCGGGTTACGAAGGAACCCTTGCCGGCATCCCTGTGCCGCAGATAAAGGCGGCCGAGCTCGGCAACGACGCCAACCTTTACGGTGCTGTCCAGGAGGCCATGCGCCTGGTGTAGCGCGAGCCAAACGAGGCTGTCGAAAAAGATAAAGGCCGGAGTGAACCGCCCTCATTTCCTTAGCACGGGAAATGGGGGCGGTTTAATTTGAGGCGGGACTTTTTGACCGCCTGATGGGTCGCGCGCCACAATTCGGGCGTCACAGCAGCTCGCCGTGGCGGGCAATGTAGCGGC
>URIJ01000156.1 GCA_900547835.1 uncultured Collinsella sp. | reverse complement strand
TTCCAGCGCAGCACGCAAGGAGCGAAGCGACGCAGCGGGGCGCGGCCGCCGACCAAGCGGACGCGGAATCCCTCCGTCCCATATCAGCCGAGAGCGCCTTACATCTAGAATTATCAGCCCAGTTCCGAAAAGCGAGCCGTCATCTACAAAATGGCGCGTGGCCCCGGCGGGCCGGGCATTAAGTTTGTCGCGAGTTCCGCACACAAAGAAGGCCACTTAATGTGGCCTTCGTCTTGTGCAGGACTGTAGAGCAGCAAACTTAATGCCCGGCCCGCCGGGGCCACGCGTCCCTAATTGTTCAGCATGCGGTCGAAGCTTCCCGAGTCGCCATCCCGATAGTCGGCGGTCATCAGAATCTCCTGCGGAATGCGCCCGCCCTCGCGCAGCACGTTGCGGAACTGCACGCGCGTAACCATGGGCAGATCCTTGATCGTCGCCGCCAGGTTCTGCGGCACGCCCTGGTTGGCAGCCGCGGGCTCGCACTCGCCGCCGGCCTTCACGCGACGCTTATGCTCGGCGAGCATGGCGCGGTACATGCCGGCATGCAGGCGAATCTCAACCACATTGGCATTGCGAGCCTGCTCGACGATGCGCGCGCCCTCGCGGTCGATATCGCCCACGTAGTAGACGTAGTTAAAGCGATAGCCGATCTCAGCCAGATAATCGTCCAGGGCATGCGAGACGCTCGCCTTGCATCCGCCGCCAAAAATCACGCCGCCCACCTTGATGCCAAAGAGCTTGGCGTGCTTGCGGCCACGCAGCAGCCTGACGATCTCGTCATAGGTGTCCAGGTTCTCGACCATAATGAACGGCTTATCGGCGCCCAGCGTAAAGAAACCCGTAAAGTGCACGGGGCGGTTGGGGGCGACCTTGATCGCCTGCATGCTGATGCCCTTTTCGGTCATGCGCCTTATCAGGCGCTCACCGTGCTTGCCGTCAAAAGCCTTCTCGTCGTTAAAAATCTGGTAGGCACGCTGGCGGCGCGAGGCAACCGGCGTATCGGCACCTCGGTTTTGCTCGATCCAAGCCTGGATGATTGCGATTTCCTCGGCAATCTTGCGGTTGAACATCTCGTTGTGCTGAGTGCGCTGCGGAGCCTTTTTGCCGTCCTTGCCCTCGACCCTTACGATCTGTGTCTGCTGCTCCTTGATCTTAGAGAGCGCCGTAGGCGTAGGGACAACTTTGAGCAGCTGCCTGCCTAAAACGCGGGCAAGAGCAAACGCCGATACCTCGCCGTGGACGGCCGACTCGGGCTGCTGGGCAGCAGTATCTGCTGCGGCAGGCTCAGCCTGTGCATGAGGCTTACGCTTGGAATCTGCCCGGGTATTACGTTCCTGCTTGGGCGCAGACGAGTGCTTTTGCGGACGATCGGACTTGGCCTCCTTCGCCGGCTGGCGCTTGACCTGATCCACCGGAGTCTCGGCCTTCTCATCTCCGTTTTGTGTCGCTGTCTTCTCGGCCGCGGCCTCGGCATTTGAGCCACGACCGCCGCGGTGACGACGACGGCGGGGCTTGCCTGAGGCGCTCTCCCCCGCCTGCTTATCAGCGGTCTGTTGAGCTTTGACCTCAGTGTCAGCCGCAGGCTGCGACTCGGAAGGTTGCTGCTCGCGAGCCGCCGGCTCAACGGTTTTCTCGGTTTGTTCGGCCTTCTCGGCCTGAGCGGTCGAAGCCGGCTCGCCCTTCTCCTGACGCCTTACGGGATACGCGCGCCTCGCAAAACCACGCCCGGGACGGCATGAACCCGGAGCCTTCTTGGCAGACTCCTCAACATCGTCTGCAGCCTCGGAAGGCTCTTCAACCTCATGCGCGACATCCTGCTGCGCAGCCTTAAAGTGGGCACCACGGCGACGCTGGAGCTCCTGGGCCTCCACGGGCTTTTGCTCCTTCGCGGGCCTCTGCGACTCGGCAGCAACCTCGTTCTCAACAGCCTCGGCATCCGTCTCACCCTTTTGAGCAACGGCACGACGGAAGCGCTCCTGCTGGGCGCGGCGCTGCGCATCGCGCTTGCCACCCCCGCCAAAACCGCCGCGTCCTGCCTTGGCCGTAAAGGCACGCACGACGTTCTCATCGAGCAACTCATCGGTATCGACATGCTCACGCGGAGCAGCTTCTTCCACAGCAGGCACGTCAGCGGAATCCTCGACGACAAAATCTTCGACGGACTCGGCAGGCTGCTCCTGGGTATCGCGGATCTCGACATTGATGGTATAGAACGCCGGGCGCCCGTTAATGCCGCTGCCCTCGATCTTGGTCACGATATTTGCCGCGATAAGCTCATCGCGCATCGCCTTGGTGTCGCATTCCTTATCGACGGAGCGGAAAATCTGCGCCAGCGCGCTCGACTTAATCTTGAGCGCCTTGCGGCAGAGCAGGTCGTAGGCAACCAGCTTGGCGCGCTCGGCAGAAAGCGACGTCTGGCTGCTCAGACGCTCAGCCAGAGCATCGACATTGTTTTGATTATCGGAATATACCGTCTTGGCCACGGGGCCCCTTTCATATGCACACATATACGTCTATATGGTACAACGCGTGAGCCTATACACGCAAAACATCTGCGAGGACGCCCTTGCATCACCCGTTCTCGCAAGAAAAAGACCGAGTCCGCATTGTTGCGGACCCGGTCTTTCCGAGTCATAGAGATGGAGGATTCAATCCGTCCGATCGGCTAGGCCTTGGCGGCCTCAGCGTCGGCAGGAGCCTCAGCAGCAGCGGCGCGACCATACTCGGCCTTGCCCATCTCGGACCACTCGGGCTCCTCGTCGGGCATGGAGCCGGCCTCCTTGCCGAAGAACTCCTTGAGGCAGTTGACGGCAACGATGAGGCCCAGGACCATCAGCAGGACGGCAAAGACGAGCTGCAGGCCCTTGGTGGCGGCGACGGAGACGGCGGCCGTGGTGGCGGTAGCCGGGATGGTGCCGAAGAAGCCGTAAGCCTGGACGGCGGCCATGCAGCCCATGGCGCTCTGGACCAGCGAGGTGAAGGTGCAGCAGAGCAGGAAGGCGACGGGCACGTAGAGCATCCAACCCTTGCGGCCGGTGCACTTGCAGAACACGGCGAGGGTGATCATGGTCATGCCGCCGAGCAGCTGGTTGGAAGCACCAAAGAGCGGCCAGATGTTGGCATAGCCACCAAAAGCGAGGGCGAGACCGGGAAGCAGGGTGACGACCGTGGCGAACCAGGGGTTGCCGAGGACCTTCATGTAGCCGGCCTTGGACTCGATGGCCAGGGCGTCGTTGGTCTGGGCAAAGAACTCGGAGAACGAGGTGCGGGCGATGCGGGCGACGGCGTCGAGCGAGGTCAGGGCCAGAGCGGAAACATTCATGGTCATGAAGACGGTAGCGAGCGTGCCGTCAACACCGAAGGCCTGCATACCGCGGGAGATGCCAGCGGCGAAGATCTGGAACGGGGTGGAAGCGACACCGGCGTTGAGGGCGCCGGTACCGGCGGTGTTCATATCGGAGAACATGATGCCGGCAACGATGATGGCAAGGATGCCGACGAAGGACTCGACGATCATGGCGCCATAACCGACCTTGACGGCGTCCTGCTCCTTCTCGACCTGCTTAGAAGAGGTGCCGGAAGAAACGAGGCTGTGGAAACCGGAGAGAGCACCGCAAGCGACGGAGACGAACAGGACCGGGAACATCATGCCGGAGGCAGTGGAGAAGCCGGTGAAGACCGGAGCGGTGATGGTGGCCTGGCCGTTGACGCCCAGGACGACGATGCCGAGGACAGCGCAAACGATCATGACGATCATCATGATGGAAGTGAGGTAGTCACGCGGGGTCTTGAGCATCTGGATGGGCATAGCGCCAGCGAAGACCAGGTAGACCATGACGACGGCGAACCACTGGAACTTATCCAGGTAGACCGGGAACTGCATACCGACGGCAAACATGAGAACCATGAGGACCACGCCGGTGACGAACTCGGTAGCACCGGTGAGGTTGAACTTCTTCTGGGCCCAACCAAAGGCGATAGCGACGAAGGTGAACAGGATGGAGATGGTACCAGCGCAGCCGGCGGCATAGGACTTGGTGAAGTCGATGGCACCGGTAGCAGCACCAGAAGCGTCAACGGCCGGGGTGAACATGAACGTCTTGCAGACCATGTCGGTGAAGGCGGCGATGACGATGATGCAGAACAGCCAGCAGAACAGCAGGAACAGGCGACGGCCGGTCTTGCCGATGTACTTCTCGATGAGCTGAGCGAGCGACTTGCCGTTGTTCTTCATCGAAGCGTACAGGGCACCAAAGTCGTGGACGGCGCCAAAGAAGATGCCGCCGACGAGGACCCAGAGCACGACGGGCAGCCAGCCAAAGGCCATGGCGACGATCGTACCCGTGACAGGGCCAGCACCGCAGATCGAGCTGAACTGGTGCGAGAACGCGGTGAAGGCGGAGACAGGCGAGAAGCTCTTGCCGTCCTTCATGCGCTTGGCCGGCGTGAGGGCCTCTTTGTCAACGCCCCACTTGTTGGCCAGCCAGCGGCCGTAGCCCAGATAGCCGCAGGCGAGCACCGCCGCGGCCACAACCATGAGCAAAACTCCGTTCATTACATTTCCTCCTCTAAAAAGAACTTCCTAGACATAAAAAATGAGGGCCGTCGGTTGCGCTCGACGGCCCTCATCTTCATCAGCCGCCCGTTATCGTACGGGCTAGCTGTATGTGCTAACCCGCATCAGATAATTACTACGCTGATAATGTTTAGCTGATGCGTGAACATGTCTAAGAAATCCTCTTCAATCATGATGTGAACGATCCGTGCGTGTTCACATCCCCCAGTGGATGAAAAGGAGTATGAAACTTTAGTTACCTAAAGTCAACGCAAATATGTAATGAATTTTCAACTTTTTTGATTTTCTCGGTATAAAACGCCACTGACCTAGGACTTTACCCGACAAAAGTTTTTGCATGAGAGATGCCCCTGAGAGCCGCGGGAGCCGGGCGGCGCATATGAACTTTCCTGCTCTACAGTCCTGCGCAAGACGGAAAGCACATTAAGTGCTTTCCTTTGCGTG